>UQIS01000007.1 GCA_900541245.1 uncultured Collinsella sp. | reverse complement strand
TGCCCGGCACGAGGGCTGCCGACAGCAAGGACGATTCTATCAGAGCGGCTGACTCCCGCCCGATATTACCATCCCACCGCGCCTGTGCAAAAAAGAGGGCCGCCAAACAGCGACCCTCCAGCGAAAGTGCACGTTATTTAGGACAGCCATTATATTCTTTGAAAATAATGGCTGTTGTAGAATTACATATAAGAGTCACCCGGAAGGAGCGATCGATGAAAAGCAAACGATTTATCCTGAATGCACTTCTGGTAGTAGCAATATTGACGCTCTTGGTCTTCTCCTACTCATACATGAATCAGCCAAGATTTGGATATGCTTTATACGCTGTTTTTTCCGGCGAAACAACTTACAACACTTACAACACTATAGGCTTCATTGACGCAATCTTTTTCTATGTAGTCGGCCCCGTATCAAGCGAACTGATCGCTTTTGTTGTCAGCTACAACCTGAATCAACAAAGCCAAACTCACTCAGCGACTTCGGCCAAACAAGGAATCAATCTCTTCGTAATAATGATAATTCTGCAAATTGCGACTGTGTTGATTATCGCCCTGACCGCAACAAACGTTTTGAAGTATGAGTTCGGATTCATCGTGAGCTGTCTCATGGCAATTGCCGCGGGTATAGCGGTTTCGTATACGACACCGGCAAAGAAGTAGCTCAACTAACAGGGCCTATTTGGAATCCGAATCATCCATGGAGCCGTCGATGCCGGTTTTGGTGTTGTCCTATAAGCCCCGATTAATTCATACTCCTCATCCTTGCCGAATTGCGAGTATGGCAGAATCGGCACTGGATGGCAGTGCGCTAGGGCGCCGACGATAGGCTTTCCAAAACTAGCGATGCGTGTCTCCGCGAGCGTAATCGCCTCGGTCGACCGCGCGATCGACCTGCGGCGAGATGTCAACGTTACCACCATGGGCTCGACCTGCGGCGCGAACGCGATCATCGCCGGCATCGGGAACGGCGCCGGCATAGCGGTTGCGAATCTCCCTTGCGTAACCGCGACGCGCAAGAAGCTCATCGCGAACCGCCGGATCTTCGAGCAGGTCCTCATCGCACTTCGGTGCGATGAATTTGGGGAATGAATTGTAGGCGACGCCCTTGCTCGCTTTCGCTTGTTCGACCCACGCCGAGTACGCCTTCTTAAGACGTTGAATGTAAATCTCACAGCGCTTCTCGTACGGCAACGCTCGCTCGGCTTCCAACATGTTCTTTTCGAACGCCGCTTCAAGTTGTTTGACCGCGAAACGTCCGTCGAGTCGAGTCAGATTGAAAGTGCACTTCGGATTGCCGGCCTCCTTGATATCGAGATCTGTCGCATAGACTCGATTGTTCTTGATGAAAATGTCTACGCCCCATGAGGCAAGTAGTTTTTTGAACTGCTCCATATTCTTTGGGTGACCTTCATTGATTGCAAGATGGATCAGCTCGCGCAGATTGTTTTTATAACTGTACTCACCGCGACCGATAATCTCCTTTTCTGTGTCGCGCGGCTGGCGATCACGAATCTTCGAATTTTTCTTTCCCTTTTCAAGTTGAGTAAGATTCCAAGCCTCGTCCATTTCACGGACCCACGCAGCGCGTTCGTACTTTCCGCGTCGCCCACCCGTCTCGCAACGTTTGCCGGTTAACAAATCGGTACGGTTAATCGCCATGTGCACTGCGTAGCGTTTTCCCGCCTTATCACTTTCCTCATGCAACGCGACAATCACTTGTTGATGCGGATAGTGCTTCGCAAGCCATTGCTCCGCGTAGGCCATACACGCATCTGGGGTCATCTTGCCTCCGTTGCAGCTGCACTCCTCGGGCAGAAACGCGAGAATCTGATGAAGCATCGTTATGTTCTTCGCGCCGGCACGCGCGGGCTTGTCGTGATGAAACATCTTCCGCGTCATAGCCATCTCGGAAAACCAGTACTTTCCGTTCGCGAGGTTCCAGCCGCCGCGGGCCAAAGCACGCTTTCCGTTGATGTACTTGCGCACGTTCTTCGCGTAGCGTTCGGATGAAATACCTTTCTGCTTAATAACGGTCATTGAGATCACCGCCGTCGGTGAAATAGCGCCGCTCAAGCTCTCTTATGAAGAGAGTGACTTTGCGGGCGTACTGGTAAACCTTTTCAAGCGTACGAAAAACAGCTTTCTCGTTGTACGCGGGAAGCCCTTGGGCGTTCACAAAATACATCAGCTGATTGAGGTTCGTTCCCTCGCGATACAGCTCGTGATAGATTTTCGCGACTTGGCTTTTATCGAAATCGATCTTCTCGATTTTACCGGCAAGCATCACGCGGCGGGCATACGCACTGACGGTCGCACCGAGTATATCCGCCCGTTTGCGGATCGCCTCGTGCTCGCCATCGGTGACCTTAACGTAAATGACCTTCGAGCGCTTTTCGTCCGAATCACCTGAAACGGGTTGCAGCTTTTTGCTGCGGCCACCGTCATCATTTTTGGAAACTAGATTATCGAGTGATTCACTCCGATGGATCAAGTTATAACGAATGAGCTCGGCTTTCGTCATGCCTGCCTTTTCCGCCAAAGCGGAAAACGTTTCATATTCTTCAGAAGTGAGTGTCGCCTTAACGGTGTGTGGACGCTTGCAACTCATATGCCCCCCCAGGAAAGCAGAGCGAATCGGTGAGGCCACCGATTCAAAAACCGATATGAGATTGCTTTCCTTTTTAGGAGCGACTGACGTCGCGCCGTTTTTTTTGAAGTGACGCCGTCGCTTCCCTTAGAAATGAAGGCGAACTTCATTTCTAACTTTATCGCCGTGAGAGATGATAAACAAGATGTGTTGGCAGATAAAGGGGGCGAGTATGGCCCCATTTATCTAGCCCAACACCAATCTTGCAATCTCCGGAACGGTGATTGGGCGGAGCGTAGCGTAGACACGAAACGAGAGGCCTCGTTTCGAGCGAAAGGCTTCGCGGTGTCGTAGTGTCAGCGGAGACCGTGAGCGGAAGCGAATTTTTAACGCGAAGGATGCTGAGTGTTAGAAATTCGCTGTAGCGAGAGCGAAGCGGTACCGCGAATGCGAGGGATGCCGAGTTTTTGCATTACCGCGCAGCGGACTCCGGGCGAGGGCTGGAGCAAGTTGATGGAAGACCTTACCGATTTGCGGAAGGTTTTGCCCGAAGCATCTGGCACCGCCGGATTCTTTTGGAACAGTCTCTCGTTTGATTGCTTTCCTATCGTTTGCTCCCAGACTGGGCGTCTAAAAAAGGCGGCCGAAACCGGCCGCCCGCAAATAAATATTTATTTACCGAATGTAAGAGGAGAGGAACATATGTCCATTATTCCCAGTGACCGGCAACATCGACGACCCAATGCTGCCCCGTAGCCTTCTGTTCATAATGTCCCTGGTCCTCAGAGGTAGTATACGAATCATTGATATATGCTCCATGGTCTTGGCCTTGTTCCCACATTGCGTCACTATGAGCTGACCAAGCGGCTATAGAATCGAAAGATGCACCGCATGCACTACAAATGTAACGTTCATGACGCGTATATACCACATTCGGCACCCAGACCTGGCTGTAATCAGTCTCCCAGTGGCCCTGCTCGGCAACCCACTTCTTCTGGCTACCGCCGTTGGAAGAGGAATTGTTGCTGCCAGAGCCCTGCGAATTGCCGGAATTCTGCTTGGACTGGGAGGAATCGCCCTTGCTGTCCGACTTCGAGGAATCGGAAGACTTGTTATCCTCCTTCTTGGAGTCATCGGACTTCTGGTCCTTGTCGTCGGATTCTTTCTTCTCCTCGGTCTTGGCTCCAGAGGCTTGCGCCGTCTTTTCTTCGCTCGGCTTCTTTTTGTCTTTATTCTTTACCGCCGTAGCGGCCCTTTCCGTAGAGCCGCTTCCTTGCTTTGCAACGCCGGCACATCCAAGCTGAGGTGCCGAAAGGCACACCAGAAGCGCAACGATAATAGCCTTTGTTCTCACACCGATCTCCCTGCCCATGAAACCGGGCGTTGGACACCAGCCGATATCCAACGCCCGACTCGCTTTTACATCTGCCCGCGGCGCTTCTTCCGGTCGAGGAAGACGCCGGCTGCCACGAGGACGGTACCGCCGATGACGAACGTCTCGCCGATGAGTCCCGCGCGGTCACCGGTCTGGGCGAGGCTGCCGGGCTGGGCGGTATCCGTGCCGGCGAGGTGCTTCGGGGTGTATGCCGCCTGCTGCTTTGCGACCTCCTCTGCCTCCTGTCGTGCGATCTCATCGGAAAGCTTCTGCTCCGCCGCGATGCGATCGGACTTCGCCAACTCGTAGGCGGCGAGTGCCGCATCGTAGCCGGCCTGGAGCCCGTCCACCGCGGCCTGCCTCTCGTCCAGGATGGCCTTGGCGGGCGCGACCTTGGCACGTGCCTCGACTGCTGCGGCGAAAAGCGCGTTGAGGGCGTCATCCGCGTTCACATCATGGCCGGAAGCGATCGCCGCGCCGGCATCGATGGAGTTCAGCTTCGACAGCTTGGCGTCTGCCTGCGCCTTCGCCTGTTCGGCGGCGGAGACCAGGGACTCGGCGGCGATGGTATCCGCCTTCGCGGCATCGAGGGCGGCCTTGGTGTCATTGACGGCCTTTACTGCATCCTGCTCGCGCTGCTGTGCCTCTGCGAGCTTCGCGGCAAGGCCGGTGAGGATGTCGAGGTTCGACTGTGCGTCATCGAGATCGGTCTGGGAGCCGGTAAGCCTGTCGGCGGCAACGCCGGTGTCCGCCTTGGCGGCATCGACGGCACGCTGGGCATCCGCGAGGGTGCGTGCGGTGGCGTCCGCCTTTTGCTCGGCGGCGGCGAGGACGGTCGCCTTCTCGGTCTGCTCGGCTGCCGCCGCGTCGTGGACGCTCTTTGCGGTATCGAGCGCCTTCTTGGCGTCGGCGACGTCCTGGAAGAACTTCGCGAGATCGGCGTTCGCATCCATGTCGTCCTGCTGCTTGGCCTCGGTGTCCGCCTTGGCGGAATTCAGCTTAGTCTGTGCGGCCGTTACGACCGCATTGGCGGCATCAAAGGCGACCTGCTTCTGCTGGACGGTCGACTTTGCCGTATCGACTGCCGCGTTGGCGGCATCGAGGTCCGATTTCGCCGCATTAAGCTCGGTCTGGGCATCCGTGACGCCCTGCTGCTTGGATGCGAGATCAGCCTTTGCGGCATCGACGGCACGCTGGGCATCGGTGACGTCCTGCTTCGCGGCATCGACACCTGCCCGTGCGGAATCCGCTGCGTCCTGCTTCTGCTGGACGGTTTCAGCGGCGTCAGTGGCTGCCTGCTGCTTGGATGCGAGATCGGCCTTGGCTGCGTCGAGTGCGCTCTTGGCGTTCTTGAGGCCGTTGATATAGGAGGTCAGCTTCTGCTCGTACTCGTCGACGGAGATGGGGTTCATGTTCCAACCGGAGCCGGACCAGCCGGAGATCTCTGCGGTGTAGCACTGCGTCTGAAGCCCGGACATGGTGCCCTTGGTGCAGGTTGCCATTCCCATAACGGCGAGTTCGGGATTGATGATGTTCATGTAATGGCCGACGGTGCCGCTACTGCCGTTCTCCCAGTGGCAGTTGTCTGCAATCCAATGGTTGATTGCGACACCGTTCTTTGCATAGAAATCATAGGCATCCTTGCCGACAAGACCGGTGACTCCATAAAGGGCCTCCGTTGCCTTGTCGAAAAAGCCCTTCTCCTGCTCGATCCACTGCCCACTCGGATCGATTCCGTAATTCCATGCCAGGTTTTCGGCAAAATCATATTGACGGGCATGATCGAGCACGGTGTCGCTGTAGTTGGCATCTGCGATCGCACCGGCGATGAGCTTGTAGGTGACATGGAGCTCGGACAGGCCGACCGACTTGCGGTAGTCGTTGACGGACTTCATCCACCTGATCGCATTGAGCATATTGTCAAGAGACGTGGCGTCCTTGGAGTTGCCGACTTCGATCTTTCCGGCATATTTGGCGTTCAGGATGATGTTGGCTGCATCTTCGGCACCCATGGCACGGAAGAAGCCGATGGCTCCCTGCTTGAGCTGCGCGTCGGCGGAATCGAGTTTCGCCTGGGCATCGTCGACCTTCTGCTGCGCGGCGTTCACGGTGGCGTCTGCGGTATCCTTTGCGGCCTTGGCGTTCGCGAGCTCTACATCGGCGGCTGCCTTGGCGGACTCAGCGTCCTTGACAGCCTGCTTCGCTGCATCCAGCTTGGCGACGGCGTCGGCATTCGCGTGCTTGGCCGCATCGAGGCCGGCGTTCGCGGCATCGAGTGCGGACTGGGCGGCGTTCACGCCGGATTCGGCATCGGCCGCAGCCTGCTGCTTCGCGGAGAGGGACGCCTGGGCATCATTCAGCTCGGTCTGCGCCGTTGCTGCAGCGGACTGCGCCTGCTCGAGCTCGGACTCGCACTGGGACTGTGCCGCTCGTGCGGCGGCGAGGGCTGCCTCTGCGTCCGCGACCTTCTGTTTTGCCGCATCGTACTCCGGACCGCTGGCGCCTGCCTCCGCTGCGGCGAGGTCGGCTTTCGCCTGCTCATAGGCGGCGCTGGCTGCTGCGGCCTTCGCATCCGCCGCGTCCTTGTTCTGCTGGGCTGCGGCGAGGACGGAATCGGCGGAATCCTTTGCAGACTGGGCCGCAACCAGCTTGGACTGGGCGGCGGCAAGTGTCGCGTTGGCGTTGTCGAGTTCGGCCTGTGCCCTGCTCACGGCAGCCTGGGCGTCGCGCACGGCCTGTTCGGCGGCACTGATTGCCTCCGGGGTGGCGCTTACGGCATCGGCCTTGGCTTTATCGAGGGCATCCTTGGCATCCTGGGCCGCCTTGAGGGCGGACTGGTACGCCTCGTCCTTCTCGGATGCATCCGCCTTGGCGTCTGCGAGACCCGCCTTCGCCTGCTCGAGGTCCTTGCCGGCGGCATCGGCGGCGTCCTTGCCCTCCGCGACCTGACGGGCGTACTCGTCCATTGCCGCTCGGTCGGCTGCCGTGCCGGCGCTGACTGCCGAATCGTAGGATGCCTTGGCCTGGTCGCGGGCGGAAGCCGCCTCGTTGTAGGGACCGGCGGCCTCATCGTAGGATGCCTTGGCGGCGTCCTCCTTCGCCTTCGCCTCGTCGACCGCCTTCTGCAGGTCCGCGATGGTCTGTGCGGCGGATTTTGCGCCGGCACCGGATGCCGCGCCGGCGTGGGCGGCGATCGGCGACATCACGGCGGGGTGCTGTGTGCCCCCGTCACCGGTCTGGGCGAATGCCGCGAACGGTGAGATGAGGCTCGACCCGGTCATGGCGGCCATGGTCGCCGCGGTGACGGTCAGACGCGCAATCCCCTTCGGAGTGTGAATCTTTTTGCTTGGCAGTGCGGCGAAGTGATCGCCACCGGCAGCGAAGTGCTTTCCCTGAGTCATTGTGCGGGTCCATTCCTTTTCCGTGCCCTATCCGACTGGGCATCAGAGTGCTTTCCAATAGAGATAATTATGCGCCTTAACTGGGATTGTTGTATATAGTCCGTTGGCATAAATACAACAATCCATGACTCTTTTTGTCATGGATATCTCGCCGCTACAACAATCCTTTGGTCTACGGTGCAAAGAACTCAGATCAGAGTCTGGTTACTCACAAGAGCAATTTGCGAACCGCATTGACATGGACAGGTCTTACTATGCCTCGATAGAAGTCGGGAGAAGAAATGTCAGTCTTTCTAACCTCTCTAAAATTGCCAATGGATTCAACATATCAATTGCTGCACTTATGACTGGTGTCAGCGATAAAACGAATTAGTCCATCATCATCAGCGAACGCAGTGAGCGTATCAATCGACGGCGTAGCCGGCGGCAAGGTCACGGCACGTGACCGCGCAGCGAGCTTTGCGAGCGAAGGGGACGGCATCGCCGTCCCTATTTCTTTATAGTATATTTCTCTATTAATTGGTCTCACCAAAATGGGTATAGCACAAGCTTCTGAACAGGCGTTTTTATCAAAAACTCAAAGCAGTCGAATCATCAAAATGGTGATATTTTTTACCCAAAATGAGGAAGCGCTTCACCAAAATGGAACCGACTAACGGCTGTTGAAAACTTTTTATCCCCAAAATGGTGATTTCCTGTTTTCAGTGGAAAACTCGGTAAGTTAAATAATTTACTTACCAGATTTACAAACATAAGCAGTTCTTAGCCCAAAAACCAGAACAGGTCAGAAGCAAAAATAACTCCTGACCTGCGATTTCCTGGTGCCCCCGGGCGGATTCGAACCGTCGACACCCGCTTTAGGAGAGCGGTGCTCTATCCCCTGAGCTACGGAGGCATGTTGTACTAGTGTAGCAGATTTGCCCCTTGGCCATGTAGCGCATGGCCACTCATCAAGAAGGCTCTGCAGCGAATTATCGCCGTAGAGCCTTCTCAATAACGGAAAATTATAACCCAGAATAACGCAAAATAATGGGATGGGGTTTCCTCTAACCACATGTAAGGGAAATTCCATCCCGGTATTCGGCTAAAAAATGGGACAAGCTTTCCCAACTGGCGCTCAAAAGGAAAATGCATCCCGGAATGAGAACGAATTCCGGGATGCATTTTCCGCCATCTATCGCAGACGACTAGTCGCCTTTGTGGAAGAGGTTTTTGATGACGGAGGGGATGCTCTTGGCGCCCTTGGCCGTCACATCGATAAAGTCGGGCGAACGCACGAGCTTATCCTCGTCGACGTACTTGCGAACAGCACGAAGCGTCTCTTTGTCATCGCGCGTCGAAAATGTAAAGTGACCGTTGTCCTTGGTGAAGATGGCAAAACGCGTAATCTTCTTGGTGCCGCGCAAAACCTCGGCGGCAATATAGTCGACCTCGTCCCACGGGATTTGAATATAATCCTCGGGATTGCGCTCGTTATAGTACTCAAACGCCTTATTGCCCACCATCACGTTGCCGTGGCTGGTAAGCCCCATCAGGCAGGTTGCCGGCGTTGCCAGATCGACCGTGCTGTTCTGAGATTGCGCCATGCGCACCTCGCCCTCCAAATAAAACAATCGGACCGCATCCAGTGTACCCACCGGGTGCGGTCCGTTTCAATGGCTCAAAAGCCCTTGCCTAGCAATTCTCGGTCTTAAGCCGAAACGTGCTTACATGAAGCCGCAGACGCGACCGATGATGCCGATGGCGAAGAGAGCCAGGATGATGACGATCGGGCTGACCTTCTTCTTGAGGAGCTTGCAGACCAGCAGGGTCAGGCACACGGCGGCAAGGCCGGGGATGAGCTGATCGAGGTTGGCCTGAAGCGTGGTGACCTTCACCTGATCAAGGGCGTTAGCACCGATGGAGTTATACATCGTCAGTGCTTCCTTGACACCCTCAGAACCGGAGGGCAGGTTAGCCCAGTCGATAAAGGCGCCAGCAGACTGCGTGACCTTGGAGACGACCGGGGTGAAGGAGATGGACACCCAGCGCTCGACCAGGGCGCCGATGATGAACATACCCAGGATGGATGCACCCTCGGTGACCTTGCCCATCAGACCGCCGGAGAGGTCCTTGGCGATGGAGGAGCCGACCTTGTAGCCAAACTCCTGCGTGTACCACAGGAAGGCGTAACGGATGATGTTCCACGCGAAGAAGAACAGCAGCGGACCGGCGATGCTGCCGGACAGGGCCAGGGAAGCGCCCAGAGCGCCCAGGATCGGGCGAAGGGTGAACCAGAAGGCGGGGTCGCCGACGCCGGCGAGCGGGCCCATCATACCGACCTTGACGCCCTGAATGGCGACGTCGTCAATCGGGGCACCGTTGGCGCGCTCCTCCTCGAGAGCGAGGGTAACGCCAATGACGGGGGCGGAAACATAGGGGTGGGTGTTATAGAACTCCAGGTGGCGCTTAAGAGCGGCAATCTGGTCATCCTTGCTGGTGTAGAGCTTCTTGATCGCAGGGATCATTGCGAAGCACCAGCCGCCGTTCTGCATACGCTCGTAGTTCCACGAGCCCTGAAGGAACTGATGACGGAAGCAAACCTTCTTGCGGTCAGCCTTGGTGAGCTGAATCTTGTTCTCTGCCATATGTATCACTCCCCTCCTACTCGTAATCGTTCAAAATGTCGCCGAGCGGGTCACCGGAGCCGCCGCCCATGCCGCCACCCTGCTTGGCCAGATCCTTAAGGCCAAGGTAGATGAGGGCAAGGGAGATGCCGATGAGGCCAAGGGCGATCAGCGTGAGCTGAGGGATGGCAGCAAGGACAAAGCCGAGGATGAAGAACGGCCAGGTCTCCTTGGTGGCCATCATGTTGATGACCATGGCGTAACCGACGGAAGCGACCATGCCGCCGCCGACAGCCATGCCGCCGGACAGCCAGTCGGGCATAGCGTTAAGCGCGTTGGTAACGGCCTCGGCCGGGATGATGCACAGAAGTACTGCCGGGATGGCGATACGAAGGCCCTGCATGAGGATAGCAGCGTACTGCCAGCGCTCGATGCCGGAGAAGTCGCCCTTCTCGGCGCAACCGTCCATGGCGTGAGCGATAGCGGTAGCAATGGTACGGCAGATCATGGTCAGGAACAGACCAGCGACCGACAGCGGGACGGCGACGGCGATGGCCGCGGTAACGGCCTTGGCCGAATCAGTGGCGCCGCCGTTGAGGGCGAGCACCATGATGATCGAAGAAGCGACCGAGGCCAGAGCGGCGTCAGGCGCGACGGCGGCGCCGACGTTAGCCCAGCCAAGGGCCATCATCTGGAGCGAACCGCCCAGGAGGATGCCCTCCTGAAGGTGACCGGTTACGAGACCGATAAGCGTGCATGCCACGAGCGGCTGATGGAACTGGAACTCATCCAGAATGCCTTCCATACCGGCAAGCAACGCGACAATCGCAACAAGCAGAATAGTGATTGCAGACATGTATCGGACCCTCCTTTACTATGCTTGAGCGGCCAGTTCGGCCTTAGCTTTCTTCAACATGGCGTCGAGATCCTCGGAAGCATCCGAAGGAACCTTGCGGACCTCGAACTTGACGCCCTTGGCCTTGAGGGCCTCGAGAGTCTTGACGTCGTCATCGCCCATAGCGACGGCGTTGGTGACGACGACCTTGCCCTTGGAGTGAGCCATGGAACCGATGTTGACTTCCTTGATGTCGACGCCGGCCTCGATGGCCTTGAGCAGATCCTGCGGGTTCTCAAAGAGCAGCATGGCCTTGGTGTCACCAAAGCGCGTGTCCTTGACGACCTCGGCCATCTTCTTGATGGGCACGACGTTGGCATGGACTCCCGGAGGGGCAGCCTGCTCGATCATGGTCTTGCGGAGCTCGTCGTGAGCAACGCCGTCGGAAACCACGATGATGCGGTTGGGGTTGATCTGCTTGGTCCACGTGGTGGCCACCTGGCCATGAAGCAGACGGGTGTCGATACGGACGTGGGCGATCTTGATGTGCCCATCGCCGATGACCGTTCCCGGAGGGATGGCACCTGCAGGAGCAGCGGCGGCCGCAGCCGGCTTCTTCTCCTCGGGCTCCAGAGACTCGGGCTTGACGCGCACGCCAGCCTTAGCCTCAGTCACGAGATGTTTTGCGATCGCATGTGCAGTGTTCTTTGCGTCAAAGCGCTGCGAATATGCCTCGATGAGCATAGGCAGGTTGACACCGGTGACGATAGCCCAGGAATCGTGGCCCTCGATGAGCCCGCTGATCTGGTTGAACGGCGTGCCGCCCCACAGATCAACGAGGAAGAGCACCTGCTCCTGGTCCTCGAAGGAAGCGACTGCTTCCTCGACCTTGGCACGGAAGTCGTCGGGGCCCATGCTCGGCTCGAGCGAGACCACGGCAACAGACGGCTGATCGCCAAAGACCATCGAGCCCGTCTGCTTGATTCCAGCTGCCAAGTCCCCGTGGCTAGCAAGAACAATACTTACCATCACATAACCTCCTTTTTGTCTACGTATTTCCTACACGACATGAAAGGAGTATACCTGTTTGGATTGTGGAATTATAGCTAAATTCGCAAAAGGTTGGATTATTTGTTTAAACGTCTATGTTTGTTACAAATTGATTACGTTGCTGGCTTATAGCTCATTGCCTGCTAAAACGTGATTTGCTGATTGTTTTCAAAGACATATAAAGGTGCACCGTTCGTTAAGACCGCTTTTAGGTGGATCCCAATGCGTCTGCGTGCCGCCATTTTGTTTAAACAGATATGACTTGACTAACCGAAGCAAATATGTTTAGAACTCTAGCCCATGCAGTCATTGGATGTTAGGTGATGTGGAGAGGGTTGGCGGCGTCAACGGCATCGGGGGCGTCGGAGAGGCCGTCAGGAGCAACGTCTGCCGGGTCCTCGTCGGGGGTCTCGATCTGTTTGATCATTACCTCTTGACCCTGCAGCAAATAGGTCTCGCCGCTACCGCACTGGGGACAGGTCTTGCCGTGCTCGACCGTCGCGTAGTCGCAGCCGCACGCCTCGCAATGTGTCACGGCCTCGACGGGCTCCACGATAAGCTCCGCGCCCTCGGTGATAGGCTTTTTATCTGCTGCCCAGCGCCAAGCGTCGAGCAGCAAGTCGGGAACGACGCCCGAGACCTCGCCCAGCAGCAACGTCACGCTCGAAACGCGACGCACGCCATGAGCGCGCGCCACATTCTCGACATCGCGAATGATGTGATAGACGATCCCCAGCTCGTGCACTATTAATCCTTTCGCCGTTCCCGTTATGGCTACTTATTTCCTACCAAACTTAATCTTGATAGCACGCTTGAGGGCATACTTGCCGAGGCTTGGGAGCTTTTGCTCGTATTTGACCATCGTGGAGCACTCAGGGCGGTCGCGATCCAGATGGATGGCGTCAAACGCGCACTTGGTGGTGCACAGACCGCAGCCGATGCACTTGTTGGGATCGACGATCGAGGCGCCGCAACCCAGGCAGCGGGCGGTCTCGGCGCGCACCTGCTCCTCGGTAAAGGTCTCGACGTACTCGCTAAACGGCGCAGCCTTCTCGCGCTCGCGGTCGACATGTGCCACCTCGCGGCTCGCGTTGTCGTAGCTCTCGATCACAACATCGTCGCGATCGAGCGCGGTGTAGCGGCGCTGGTTGCGGCCGATGGTGAGCGTGGAGCCCGGCTGCACAAAGCGATGGATGGACACGGCGGCCTCGTGGCCGGCGGCGATGGCGTCGATGGCAAAGCTCGGACCGGTATAGACGTCGCCGCCCACAAAGATGTCGGGCTCGGCAGTCTGATAGGTCTGGGGATCGGCAAGGGCACCCTGGCCGCGACCAAGCTCCACCTTGGAGCCAGCCAGCAGGTCGCCCCACACAATGGACTGGCCAATCGACATGACGACGCGGTCGGCATCGACACGGCGCAGATCGTTCTCGTCGTACTCGGGCGCAAACCGGCCCTCGTCGTCAAAGACACGCGTGCAGCGCTTGAAGGTGATACCGCACACACGACCGGCCTCGTCCAGGTGAACCTCCTTGGGACCCCAGCCGCAGCTGATGTGGGCGCCGTCCTCAACGGCCTCGCGACGCTCCTCCTCGCTGGCGGGCATCTGGGCCTCGCTCTCCAGGCAGAACATCTCAACGTGCTCGGAGCCCAGGCGGCAGGCGTTGCGGGCAACGTCGATAGCCACGTTGCCGCCGCCCACCACGATAGTGCGGCCGGGCAGCGCATCAATCTTGCCGCTGTTGACCTCGTGAAGGAAGTCGACGGCCACGGTCACGTCCTCGGCACCCTCGCCCGGAATGCCGGCAAGGCGACCGCCCTGGCAGCCAATGGCAACGTAGAAGGCCTTAAAGCCCTGCACGCGCAGCTCGTCGAGCGTCACGTCGCGACCGACTTCCACGCCATAGCGGAACTCGGCACCCATCAGGCGAATGATCTCGACCTCGGCCTCGATGACGTCCTTCTGCAGCTTAAAGCTGGGAATGCCGTAGGTGAGCATGCCGCCCGGGCGCTCGTTCTTCTCGAACACGACAGGCTTGTAGCCCTTCTCGGCCAGGTAGAAAGCGCAGGACAGGCCGGCCGGACCGGCACCGATAATGGCGATCTTCTGGTCGAAGCCGCCGGCGCGCGTCGGCGTCACCACGGGCGGGACGTAGCGGGTCGCGGCGTCCAGATCGCGCTGGGCGATGAACTTCTTGACCTCGTCGATAGCCACGGCGGCGTCCACACGGCCGCGGGTGCAGGCATCCTCGCAGCGGCGGTTGCACACACGGCCGCAGATAGCGGGCAGCGGGTTCTCGCGCTTAATGAGTGCCAGGGCCTCGTCATAGCGGCCCTGCGCTGCGAGCTTCAAGTAGCCCTGAACGGCAACGTGAGCGGGGCAGGCCGTCTTGCAGGGCGCGGTGCCGGACTCGTGCGTCTCGATGCGGTTGTCGTTGCGGTAGTTGGGCGACCACTTGGTATGATCCCACTTGGTGGCATCGGGCAGCTCCTGGCGCGGATACTCGGGCACCTGTCCGCCGGCCTTTTTGCTGCAGAGCTTCTGGCCCAGCTTGGCGGCGCCGGCCGGACATACCTCAACGCAGCGACCGCAGGCCACGCACTTGTCCTTCTCGACCTTGGCGACATAGGCCGAGCGCGACAGGTTGGGCGTGTTGAACAGCTGCGAGGTGCGCAGAGCGTAGCACACGTTGACGTTGCAGTTGCAGATGGCGAAGATCTTGTTCTCGCCGTCGATATTAGTGATCTGGTGCACAAAGCCGTTGTCCTCGGCCTGGCGCAAGATGTCGTAAACCTCGTCGCGGGTCACGTAATGGCCACGATCGGTCTCAACCACGTAGTCGGCCATATCGCCCACGGCGATGCACCAATCGGCCGGGTCGTCGGCGCAGCCCTCACCCATCACGCGACGGCTCGCGCGGCAGCTGCAGGTGCTGGCGGCATATTTGCCATCGTATTTGTCGAGCCAATGCTCGATATGCTCGATCGGCACCGAGGTGCTCGCGGCGTCGATGGCCTTCTCGACCGGAATGACGTGCATGCCGATGCCGGCGCCTCCGGGCGGCACCATCGGCGTGGCGCGGGACAGCGGTCCCTTGGACGCCTGCTCAAAGAACTTGGCATAGACCGGGTGCTCCTCGAGCTGGCTCACGCGCATGTTGAGGAACTCGGCAGAACCCGGCACCAGCATGGGCAACACCCATTGCTTGGCGCGCTCGGGGTTTTCCCAGTTGTACTCGAGCAGACCCGTGTAGCTCATGTCGTCGAGCATCTTCTCGATCTGGGTCTCGGGCATGCCGGTGAGCTTGGCCATCTCGGGCAGCGTATAGGGACGGCGCATCTTCATCTTGCAGAGCACTTCGGCCTGCTCGTCGGTCGCGGCCTCGGCAAACGACCAGTACTCGTAGCCCAACAGCTCGTCGCGATGCAGCAGACGGTTGGTGCAGTGCTCGCACAGCTTGACGATGGCCTCGCGCGGATGCTCCGGCAGCGGCGGCACGAACTCCGAACCGATGTCGGGCTCGGTGTAGCTAATCCCCGGTCCGTTGAGAATCATGGTTGTCCCTTCTCTTGCCACAGCCCGACGAAGCCGCAGCGCCCCTCTTTTTTTGCAGGCCGGGCATGCCCCATGCCGTTCACCCGCCATTGTTGACATTGTGTCAAAAATAGTATTGACGAACCGTCAACAATATTCAAGACTGTTAGGCGAACGGTCAGGCAAAAGAGGATGAAAGGCGGCAAAACATGGGCAACAACACAGCAGGTACCTCTGTGGTCGATGCCGTCCCCGCATCCGATAGCGCGGCAAAGCGCCTGACGGGCGACGAACGCCGTCGCGAGATCCTCGATGCCGTGCGCACCGTAAGCTCCGAGCTGGGCGTGTCCCACCTATCGGTATCGGCCGTGACCAAGCGAGCCGGCTGCACGCGTTCATTGTTCTACCACTACTTCGCCGACATGGACGCCGCCGTCACCGCTGTTATGGACGAGGCGATCGACGGCTTTATCTCCGAACTCGAGCGGTGGAACGCCGACCGCACCGTCGGTGATATCGAGGGCGCGCTCGACACCGTCGCCCCGCTCTTTAAGCGCCTGGTCGCCAGCGGCCACGAGCTGCCGAGCACGCTTACCTCGAGCAGCGGCGCGCTCTACGGCGGCTTTTTGCACAACGTGGTCCAGCGCGTGGCGCAGTATATCTGCGACACCACCGTAGTGGATTTTGTCGCCCATCATGAGCTACGCATCGACCATGTCTACGAGACGTTCTACACCCTCATCATGGGCCTTTTGATGTATATCCGCACGCACCCCGATGTGCCCGACGAAACGGTCAAGGAAATCATCGCCTCGACACTCCACATCGAGGGCTATACCGCCAAGTATCCGGAGCGCAAGCCCCAGAACTGACGACATTTGGCCAAACTGCCCGCGATCAGAAGAGGGGCCGCGGGCGTGTGAAAGGAGAGCAGCATGCTGTTCGATGTTTGGGGTAGCGACACCCTTATCCACTGGGCCGGCTGGGCCATGGTCTTTATCGGCCTGATCGTGCTCAACGAGGTCGGCCGCCGCACCAAGCTCGGCGCGGCCATCATCTTTGGCGTGGCTCCGCTGGCCATGACCATCTACTGCGTCGCCATCGCCGTGGGCGTTTCGCAGGGTGCCGAGTGGGCGCTCACCAACCCCACCCATGTGTACCAGAACAGCTGGTTCCACTACGCCAAGGTATACGCGGCGCTCGCCGGCTGCTGGGGCTTCATTGCCATTAAGTACCAGTGGGGCAAGATCGGCAAGGCGCATTGGTTCCGCGCGTGGCCGTTTGTGATCGTCGCCATCAACATCATGATCGCCGTCGTGTCCGACTTCGAGAGCGCCTATCACTTCTTTGTCCTGGGCGAGTCCACCTGGGTCACCTCCGAGGGCGCCACGCAGCTGGCCGGCTGGAACAACGTGTTCAACGGCATCGCGGGCATCATCAACATCTTCTGCATGACCGGTTGGTGGAGCGTCTACGCCTCCGAGGATCAGACCGACATGCTGTGGCCCGATATGACCTGGGTCTACATTATCGCCTACGATATCTGGAACTTCTGCTACACCTACAACTGCCTGCCCACCCACTCCTGGTTCTGCGGCTTTGCGCTGCTGCTGGCGCCCACCGTCGCCGCCTTTATCTGGAACAAGGGCGGCTGGATCCAGAACCGCGCCTTTACGCTGGCCATTTGGTGCATGTTTGCCCAGGTGTTCCCGTACTTCCAGGAGGAGTCCATCTTTGTGACCCACTCCACACTCGACCCCGGCGCCGCTACCGCGGTCTCGATCGCCGCACTGGTCGCCAACGTCGCCGCGATCATCTACATCGCCTACCGTGCCAAGAAGCTCGGCCGCAATCCCTACAAGCAGGATGTCTTTGAGGGCACCAGCGATTGGGAGAAGGCTACCGCCCGCCGCGCCAAGGTTGATTACGCTCACGCCGAGTAACGCGCCTGACGCAGACATCGCTTGGGCGCGAAGCAGCATAGCCGGCTCCGCGCAACTCAACGCATTGCAGAGCCCCCGGAATGTGATTCGTTCGCGTTCCGGGGGCCTTTTGCTGCCGCGAGGATGCGGCCGAACGATGCGCTCGAGTTAAATCGGATCTTATATTTCGCACGCGCTTTATATGGCTCCATTTTTGGGTACAGTGTTGTCCCGATATTGAGCTTGGGGGATATATGAAAGATGAGACGATGGGCCAAGAGGATGCGGCCCAAGATGCAGAAGCTTGCGCTGAGGCCTTGGAGAGCTTAGACCGGATTTCACTTGATGAGATTGCGTTTGACGATTCGGGCGTTGATGTGCAGGATGAGTCGGAAGCCGAGGCGCAGTCCGATGATCAGGATGCAGACGACGTTGAGCCTGCCGAAGATGAGGCAGATCACGAAGACACCGAATGCGAGGCCGATGACCAGCCCGAATCCGACACGAGCGAGGAAACCATCTTGCTCGACAGCTTGCCGGCCGAAGATTCGCTGACCCGCGAGCTTCCCGGCCTGGGCTCCGCTCCTGCCGTGGACGAGACCATCGCCATGGGCGATATTCCCCTGCCGTCCGTTCCCTCGGCACGCGAGGCCGAGGTCCGCCATCGCAAGATGTCGCCCAAGCGCCGCAATCTGATGGTCGCCGGTGTCGTGGCCGTCGCGCTCGTCGCCGGCGGTGCAGGCTATGCTGCCTGGAACGGATATCAGCAAGAGCAGGCTGCCGTGCTTGCCGCAAACGCCCATACCATGATGTCGGTGCAGATTGGCGTGCATGCCGCGGGCCTCGACTGCTCAACTGGCTCCAAGATTCCCGTGCAGGTGAGCGGACAAGATTCCGACGGTTCTTCCGTGAGCGAAACGCTCTACGTTGACGAGCACGGCCGCGGCATCAAACTGCTGCCCGGCGATTACACGCTCTCCATCGCTGCCTCCCCCATCGCGGCCGACGGCACCATCTATACCGTCCCGACCACCAAGACGCAGGTCACCGTTAAGAGCGATGGACAGGATTTAAGTGCCCAGGCCACCTTTAAGCTCAAGGTGCCTTCGGCCGACACGGTGACTGACGACCAGATCGATGCCGCCGCCAAGTATGCCGAGGAGGGCGGTGCGAGCTCCGCCGCGGCTGCCAAAGTGCTCCAGCAGGCAGCAACCGCGCGGCGCGACGCCGCCGTCAATGCCGTGAGCGCGCAAAAGGCACAGGCGTCCCGTGATGCTGACGCTCGCCACAAGGCAACCGACCTCTACCAGCTCGATATTCCCGTCGAGTGGTACGGCAAGGTCGCAACTTGGCAAAACGGAAGCACGCTATGCATCTATCTGGGCGACGACGCCAATACGCCGCTCGTGACGCTCGTCGCGGTGCGCGAGGGCGAGAGCTTTACGCCCGATGAAGGCGATACGGTTTTGGGTGCGGCCAATCTAGGCAACGGTTATACCGTCTACGCCAGCGGCCCCGTCTATCCGTACGTGGTGCCCCAGACCATCAACGGACGGACGCAGAACCCCGTGTCAACCTACCCCATGGACACGGCCATTGAGCTTGTCGAGCTTACGACCGGCAACCGCTACACCTATAGCCAGATCAAGAACGTACTGGTCGGCAAAGACGGCAAAGCCGACGCCGCGACCAAACTCGAGACCGACTACCTCGCCCAGATCCTGCTGCCGAGCATCAAGGCCCAGGACTAGCCTGGCGCAGCAAGGTGCTCCCCAACCGTGATGAAGGAGCCAGGAGGTCCTGACCCCACAGGCCCATAGATGATTAGGCAAGGAGCCACTTCCATGCGGGCATAACGTGTACCACACCGTGCTCGCATGGAATATCGGTCTGTTCATCCATGGTAACGATTGCCGACTCGCCAAGATCAAACTGGGCCATCGAGGCATCAAGCGCGGCAATTTCGCGCTCGCGCGTTTTCTCACTTGCCATATCCGAACTCACCTGAATCAGGCTATAAGCCCGCATGAGAAGCGCGTCCCCAGCCACAAAGTCCACCTCATGGCTTTTGCTCTTCTCTTTGATTAGCAGGCGGCAGACCGAGCCGGTCCTCACCGCGGGAGTCCTTCTTCTTAGCGCATTGAACACTGCGGTCTCGAGCCTCTGGCCCTGGTCCAATGCCGATGCGGGAGAGAATGCTCCAAACATCGCAGGGTCGACAGCGTAGACCTTAGACGCAGACCGCATGTTATTTGCCAGTGAACGCGTGAACTCCGGCACAGAAAATAACAGGTAGGCGTCCTCATAATACTCAAGTAAATCGCTGAGCGAATTACGGCTGACGGGTATCTGTCTGCTCTTGAACTCGTTGTACACTTTGTTCACTGACAGTTCTCGTCCCGAAGATGCCATACACCGCGTTAGGAACAGCGATGCCAGGCGAGGGTTCTTGACGTCGTAACGCTCAACGACGTCCATGGCGACCGTTCGCGAAGCATATTCCTGTAGCAGCTGAATCGCGTCTGCGGGCGTCTGCTCAAGTGTCGCGATGAATCCCCCTCGTTCAAGATATCCGATCAGATGATGTCGAAGCAGCGCTGTATCGCTCGGGGAAAAGGTCGCATCTGGCTCGGGAACGCTCCCCGTCTTATATCGAACGTATTCCGAAAAACTCAACGGAAAAAGCTCTCGCACAAGAGAACGACCCCTGAACTCGCTCTTAAGTTCTGAGGACAGCATCTTAGAAGAAGATCCCGTCACATAGACGGTCGCTTTCTCCGTATCGACTACACGCCGCAGAAACGCACCCCATTCGGGAATTTCCTGGATCTCGTCAAAGAAAATGTAAGCGCCCTCGGTTCGAGCAGCAGGATACAGCGCATAGAACGTGTCGAGCACGTCCGCCAGCAGCGATGGCTCATACGGGCGCAAGCGCTCATCCTCAAAATTGAAGTAAAGCATCCGGTCAAGCTCAACGCCCCGGCTCTGAAGCCGCCGCATCTCCTGATACAGGCGATACGTCTTTCCACAACGGCGGGCCCCCACAATCACATTTACGATGTTGTCGCGCTTTGGCTCCTGTGGGTTTCCTAGATCAAGGTCTCGCTCAAAGACCAGCGGAACCCCCTGCTGTTCAAAGTCCTTTATTTTCTGGGCGATCAAGTCGTTGAATGCCATGATTCTCCAATCTTGCTCTCTAGCTAATCAAAACTATACCGATTCTTGATTAATTAGAGAGCAAGATTTTGTCTGACTTGATTAACACTTACGCAAGTTTTTTCACTATTACTGCTCCGAAGGATGTCGAGTGGCTGAGAGGACTACCAAGTTCGAATGCGACTCCCCGAGCAGTCGATTTGGGACGGGGATATTATGACCGCCCTACAAAAGTTAGCGCCACGGGTCGGCTTCGAACAGCGGCTCGCGCTCGGGGCAGCGATCGCTGTAGGGATCGTAGCCGTCATCGTCCTCGTTCTCGGCACGGATGTAGGGGTCGCGCGGCTTGGGTGCCGGTTTGGGAGAAGCCTTCGGTGCGACCGGCGCGGCGGGCGCTGCCTCAGCAGCCGGTGCGTGCGTCTTGTTCTCGTCTTTCATCTGCATATCTCCTTGCCATGTACTCATGCTCAACATCATCGATTGTCGCACGAAAAAGGGCGGCGGACCCGATTGGATCCGCCGCCCTTGGCGTTTTGCGATGAGGTGCGGTTAAAGCCGGCCCCATAATTTACTCGGCGTCGGGGACCTCGTAGGTGGCCGCCGGCGTGTTGTCGCACACGACGGTAAAGCCACCGTCCTTGTCGACATCGACCGTTACCTGATCTCCCTCGCGCACCGTGCCGTCGATGATGGCCGCCGCGATGGCATCCACGACCTCGCGCTGAACCAGACGTTTGAGCGGACGGGCACCAAAGACCGGGTCCAAGCCGCCCACGGCGAGCATCTGCTTGGCCGCCGGGGTGATGGCAAGCGTCATGCGCTCCTTGGCCAGGCGGGCGCGGACATCGGCAAGTTGGATGTCGACGATCTTCTCGATCTGCGCCATGCCGAGCGGATGGAACACCACGATGTCATCGATACGGTTGAGGAACTCGGGGCGGAAGGTCTGAGCCATGGCCGCGTCGACCTGATGGCGCATCTCCTCCTCGTCCTTGCCCGAAAGCTCAGCGATAGCCTTGGAACCCACGTTGCTCGTCATGATGATGATTGTGTTCTTGAAGGACACCTGGCGACCCTGACCGTCGGTCAGACGGCCGTCATCGAGCACCTGCAACAGCACGTTGAATACATCCGGGTGAGCCTTCTCCATCTCGTCAAGCAAGATCACGGAGTACGGACGACGGCGCACAGCCTCGGTGAGCTGACCGCCCTCGTCGTAACCCACGTATCCCGGGGGCGCACCGATCAGACGCTGGACGCTGAACTTCTCCATGTACTCGGACATGTCGATACGCACGAGCGCGCGCTCGTCATCGAACAGGCACTCGGCCAGCGCCTTGGCGAGCTCGGTCTTGCCTACACCGGTGGGGCCCAGGAAGAAGAAGCTGCCGATGGGCTTGTCCGGATCGGAGAGACCCGCACGGCTGCGGCGCACGGCCGCGGCGACAGCGGAGACGGCCTCGTCCTGGCCGATGACGCGCTTATGCAGCTCACCCTCCAAGCCCTTCAACTTGTCGAGCTCGCCCTGCATCATCTTGGACACGGGCACGCCGGTCCAGGCACTCACGACCTCGGCGATCTCATCGGAGGTCACCTGCTCGTTGAGACCCTCGCCGTCCTTCTGCTTTTGTGCCTCGAGCGCAGCCTCGGAATCCTGAATCTGCTGCTGCAGACCCGGAATCACGGAGTAGCGCAGCTCGGACGCACGGCCCAGGTCGCCGTTGCGCGTCGCGCGCTCCTCCTCGCTCTTGGCCTCGTCAAGCTGCCCCTTGAGCTCCTGCACGTGGTCGATGGCGTTCTTCTGGTTGAGCCAGCCGGCCTTTTGCACGTTGAGCTTTTCTTGGACCTCGGCAATCTCTTGGCGCAGGGCCTCCAGACGCTCCTTGGAGGCGTCGTCGGTCTCCTTCATGAGCGCCTGTTCCTCGATCTGCAGCTGGGTGAGCTGACGCGTGGTGGCGTCGATCTCGACCGGCATGCTGTCGAGTTCCATGCGCAGGCGGCTTGCCGCCTCATCGACCAGATCGATGGCCTTGTCGGGCAGGAAGCGGTCGGCGATGTAGCGATCGGAGAGGTCGGCAGCTGCCACGAGCGCGCTATCGGTGATATGCACACCGTGGAAGATCTCGTACTTCTCCTTCAGACCACGCAGGATCGAAATGGTGTCCTCGACGGTAGGCTCGCTCACCATAACAGTCTGGAAACGACGGGCGAGCGCCGCGTCCTTCTCGATGTACTTGCGGTATTCGTCAAGCGTAGTCGCGCCGATCGCATGCAGGTCACCACGGGCGAGCGCCGGCTTGAGGATGTTGCCGGCGTCCATGGAGCCCTCGGTGGCACCCGCGCCCACAATGGTGTGGAGCTCATCGATGAACAGGATGACCTTGCCCTCGGACTTCTGGACTTCCTTGAGTACGGCCTTCAAGCGGTCCTCGAACTCGCCACGGTACTTGGCGCCGGCGACCAGCGCGCTCATGTCGAGCTCGATGAGGTCGCGGTCGCGCAGGGTGCTCGGCACGTCGCCGGCCACGATACGCTGGGCGATGCCCTCGACGATGGCCGTCTTGCCGACGCCCGGCTCGCCGATGAGCACGGGGTTGTTCTTGGTACGACGGGACAGGACCTGGATGGTACGGCGGATCTCGTCGGTACGGCCGATGACCGGGTCGAGCTTGCCGGCGCGGGCGAGGTCGCAGATGTTGCGGCCGTACTGCTCCAAGGCCTCAAACTGGGTTTTGTCTTCGGCAGACGTCACGCGGTCATCGCCGCGCAGCTCCTCGTAGACCTGCTCGATGCGCTCCTTGGTGACGCCTGCGTCGCGCAGAACACGGCCCGCCTCGCCCTTGTCCTCGGCAAGTGCCATCAGCAGATGCTCGGTCACCACAAAGCTGTCGCCCATCTTGGTGGCCTTCTTCTCGGCCTTCTCGATGACGCGGACGAGCTCGTTTGACAGGCCCATCTGCTGGCCCTCGCCCGAAACCTTGGGCGCGTGGTCGATGGCATCTTGCGTGGAGCGTGCGAGCTGGGCCGGGTCAGCGCCGATGCGCTCGATGATCACGGAGATATTGCGCTCGCCGGCACCGAGCAGGGCAGACAGCAGGTGAATCGGCTCCACCGCGCCAGCCTGCGCATCGGCAGCCGTGCTCATGGCGGTCTGCAGCGCCTCGCGCGACGTCATTGCTAGCTTATCGATTCTCATGGAATCACCTCTCTTGGGGCGGCCGCCCTACGGGGCGGCTTCACGTTGTTCGAGAAGTATTGTTGCCAGCTTTGTACGATCTTATACACAAATCTAAGTCTCTATATATAAGATTTTCTGAGTGATTGAGAGATAGGGGATAGAGATGTCGGCCCGCTGTGGCCCCGGCGCGCTACCGTCTCGATCTGTAACATCTAGCAGTCATTTTTGGTCCTAGGTGTTACAGATCGAGATGAAATGTTCAGTAGCTCCCCTTTATCTCAATCTGTAACAAGTACTCGGCAAATAGAGGTCTACCTGTTACAGAACGAGACAAACAGAAGACACCCGAATCGAAAATCTCAATCTGTAACACCAGACCCACTTTTAGCGGCCAAAATGTTACAGATCAAGACAAGCCGAGAGCTACTACAAAGGGGACGGGCACCTTTGTGGTGGTCGCGTTCTCTACTCTTTCTCCGGCTCTGTACTTCCCGACTCGCCGCTCCAGGGCATCTCGTCTTCGAACAGCCATGTACGGGCAGCCCCACTATCGCGTGCAGTTTGCGGGTCGGGCAAGCAGGTCTGTTCATAGGCATCTTGGATACACTGACCCATAAAATCGTTGAGCTCGGCCTGGTCGCCCTCCATGACATAGGCTGCATCGCCGGCCATGATGTAAATACCCGGACCCTCATTGCCCTCGTAACCCGGATCGTACGAGACATCACATAACTTTGCGCCGTTTGCAGTGTCCAGCTCGATGGAAGAGTGGCATCCGCCAACCATGTCGTTCGCTTTTGCCCGATAGGACGCATATCCGTACCAACGCTTAAATGTTTTGCCCTTGAGTAGCTCGGACGTCCTATCGATCAGGCTTGTATCCGCGGTATAGCGCATGGCCCCAAGCTGAATACGCGGATAATTGCTAATACCCAGCACAGCCGGCTGCTCATCAAAATCAACGGTAATGGTCTCGGGCTTGTCGTCGCCGGTCAGAAGTTCGACAGATTGAGCCACAGGCTTGACCAACGGCTCCGTCACCGCAGCAGGTAGAAATGCCATACCGACAGCGCCCGCGCCAACCACAGCGATCGCAAGCGCCAAGACAATCAATCCAATACGGGCAGAACGGCTCACGGCAAAACACCCCACAATGCAAACCTTCGCCACCTGCACTAATGATACCGCCAGCTAACACTATTACCAAAAGAAGCCGCGCGCTCCTCACCACCACAAAGGGGACAGGCACCTTTGTGGTGGTTCTCGGTTTCGACGGCCAGCTGTCACACGTTATGAGATTAAAATTGAATTGTTAGCTGAGATTATCCCTTTGTCATCGAGCTTGCCTGCTCTTTGTCTCGAGGAGCGCATATGAAGCCGCCTCATTCCACCGGTCGCAACGTCATCGCCATTCTCGCCGTACCCAGCGTGATGCTCTTCCTTATCGTCATCACACCCTTTTCCCTTGGCATCGCCTCGCCCTTCGATTTATGCGGAATGGTCGACGCCGGCTCGCGTGCTGCCTCGCTTTCCTTTATCTGTCGCGGCGTGTTTTACGAAGAGGGAATTCCCACCGGAATTTGGCGGTCAAAGTTGCCACTGCTCGGTCAGATCGACGGATGCTCCCCCTATTTCTGCCTTGAACCTCAGGCGCTAAACTATCTAATCGACGACCAGCCACTCGACTTCATCACCCTCGCCTACGACTACGCACCAAACACCGATGAGCGCCACATGAACCAAGTCCTCGACAAGATGCTTGGACAGTGCGGGCTCACCGAGGAGGCCGGTCGAACCATCTATAGCAACCAGAAATTAAAGCGAACAGAACTCCGCCGTGTCGGAAAAATCAAAGGGCGAAACGGGGCCGCCTACTGGGATGCCTGGGCAACACGCGACAAGGGCGAATTCGGACACAGCACCTATATGGTCACTGTCTACACCAAAGACGGAATTAAGGACAATGTTGACGATTTCGCGTCATCCAAACTCGGCATCCCCAAAACAACCAAGCCCGCCAGCCCAGATGAAATCCTGTAGAGACGCTCATTAGAATGTCGTTCAGCGAGCACGGCAGCATCGAGCTCGCCCCCCCCCACCACCACGAAAGGGACAGGCCCCTTTGTGGTGGTTTTCGACTCTGGCACTCGACTGTCTCGATCTGTAACATCTAGCGGCCCTTTTCGATCTTAGATGTTACAGATTGAGATGAAATGATCGGCGGCGATCGTTTGTCTCAATCTGTAACAACCGCTCGTCAAATAGGGGCCCAGATGTTACAGATCGAGACAAACGGGACCACCACAAAGGTGCCTGACCCCAATGTGGTGGTTTTCGACAAAAAGAAGCCGCCCCATTAACAGGGGCGGCATCAAGCAAGTCTATTTTTAGCGTCCCTCAAGACCCAACGAGAACGCAGAAATGTAGCCCGGGGCTCACCCTTTCCCGAACGCGACCCTCGCGAAGCGCGTGAGCACGAGGGAAAGGTGCGTCCGGGGCGTACAGCAACGTTACTCGGCAGCGGCCTTGAACTTGTTGTAGTTGATCAGGCAGCCGGCCTTGACGATGGCACGCTCCTCTGCCGTCATATCGGCAATGTAGAGCTCAATCTGCTCGACCGCACCGTCGGCACGCACCACGTAGGCGGCGATGTCCTTTAGGTCGCCATCGAGCGCGGCGCGGATACCCGGCACAAAGACGTAATCGCCCACCTCAAAGTTGGGCTCCGCCTCCATCTGGAAGGGCACCATGCCCCAGTTCATCACGTTGGAGCGATAGCGCTTGGTGGCGTACTCATGGACGATGTTGGCCAGGCCGCCGATCACGCGCTGACAGCTCGCGGCCTGCTCGCGGGCGGAACCGTCACCGGGCTTCTTGGCATAGAGCATGGAGCCGTACTCAGTCGCCTTGGCATCGGCCGCGACACCCGCGCCGACCAGCGCCTCAAACACGCCCGCAAGCTCGGCATCGAGTGCCGCCAGATCGCCTGCTGCCTCGCCGGCAACGCGGCGCTTCTCCACGGCGTCGACCTCCTTGGAGCGACCCACGTAGGCCGGATCGCGACGGCTGAGCGTAAACTCGGCCAGGCCCAGCGGGTTGGAGCGGAAGGAGCTCGTCTCGCCCGAAGGAATGAGCTCGTCGGTCGTGGTGACCGGATCCATGATCTTGGAGCACACCCTGAGCAGGATATCGTCGCCGAGCGGCTCCATCGCGGGCCACGGCTTGATGTTGGGACCCTCGACCAGCTCGTCGGCAGGCTCCGCCTTGCCAAAGCCCCAGTACACGCGCTTTTTGTACGGCGCGTCGTCAAAGGTGTACTCGCAGGCCTCATCCCAAGTCTCCTCGGGCAGGTCAGTCGCCGGCGTCAGGACGCCGCCGTTGGCAGCCGTCGCCGCAATGGAGCGGGCGTCCATCAGGGCCACGGCGCTCAGCTGGCCATTACCCGGCTTGGAACCCTCGCGGTTGGGGAAGTTGCGCGTGGTGTGGCGGATGGACAGGCCGTTGTTGGCAGGCGTGTCGCCGGCACCAAAGCACGGGCCGCAGAATGCCGTGCGCACGATCGCGCCGGCCTCCATAAGGTCGTAGATGTAGCCGCGACGTGTAAGCTCGAGCGCCACGGGCTGGCTCGTGGGATAGACCGACAGCGAAAACTCGCCGCAGCCGGTGTTGGCGCCCTTAAGCACGCGGGCAGCCTGGACCACGGAGTCGTAGTTGCCGCCCGAGCAGCCGGCGATGACGCCCTGCTGCACGTGCAGCTTGCCGTCGACGATCTTGTCGAGCAGGCTAAAGTGCGTCTTACCCTCGCCGATCTTGGCGGCCTCGAGCTCGACCTCATGCAGAATGTCCTCGAGGTTCTCGTTGAGCTCGTCAATCTCAAAGCCGTTAGAAGGATGGAACGGCAGCGCGATCATGGGCTTGACGCTCGACAGGTCGACCTCGACGCAGCCGTCATAGTAGGCAACATCGGCGGGCTTGAGCTCGCGGTAGTCGTCGCCGCGACCGTGCATGGCCAAAAACGCGCGCGTGTCCTCATCGGTGGCCCAGATGCTCGACAGGCAGGTGGTCTCGGTGGTCATGACGTCGACGCCGTTGCGGTAGTCGGTCGTCATGCTCGCGATGCCGGGGCCCACGAACTCCATTACCTTGTTCTTGACGTAGCCCTTGGCAAAGACGGCGCGGATGATGGCGAGCGCCACATCGTGCGGGCCGACGCCGGGGCGCGGGGCGCCCGTGAGGTAGATGGCGACGACGCCGGGATAGGCAACGTCGTAGGTATCGCGCAGCAGCTGCTTGGCCAGCTCGCCGCCGCCCTCGCCCACGGCCATGGTACCCAGGGCGCCGTAGCGGGTGTGCGAGTCGGAGCCCAGAATCATCTTGCCGCAACCGGCAAAGTTCTCACGCATAAAGGAGTGGATGACAGCGATATGCGGCGGGACGAAGATGCCGCCGTACTTTTTGGCAGCCGAGAGGCCAAAGACGTGGTCGTCCTCGTTGATGGTGCCGCCCACGGCACACAGCGAGTTATGGCAGTTGGTGAGCACGTAGGGCAGCGGGAACTGCTCCATGCCCGAGGCGCGCGCCGTCTGGATGATGCCGACGAAGGTGATGTCGTGGCTCGCCATGGCATCGAAGCGAATCTTGAGCGCCTCGGGGTCGCCGGACGTATTGTGTGCCTGGAGGATCGAATACGCGATGGTGCCGCGCTTAGCATCCTCGGGCGTCTGCGTAATACCGCGCTCGGCAGCCTCGGCCGCAGGCACAATCTCGCTGCCGCCGCGCAGGTAGATGCCGTCCTCGTACAGCTTAACCATACTGTCTCCCACTCTGCCCAAAAGATTTGGGCGCATAGCATACATTCGTTCAATATCGTGCCATAGAACGGTTGCGAGTGGGTTACGAATCTGCACGTTCACTTTATCTCAGTAAAGTAAAGGAGGAGCCCGGTGTGGGCCGGCAGATTTGGTGCAAGAGTGTCCCTTTCGACTAGTCATTTAAGAACGTCCCCAATGACTACCCATAACAACGCCGATGTTTTGGCGCGGACAGCGAAAGCCCGCCAGAGCGAGCAAGGTGCCTTGAAACAAGGCGGCATTGATCTTTTGATCATGCCGCCGAAGTTGAAAGGCAGATTGCCGCTCTGGCGGGCTTGCAGCGTCAACTGGTTACGCGGGTTGGTAAACCCGCGTAACTACAAATCCCCGCCGGCGCCCAAAAGTTTGCGCATGACTTGCTCGGGGTTGACTGAGCCGTCGCGCGGGGCCAGAGCGGTAATCTTCTTCTGCATCTTGTACTCGTGCAGCTCGTCCTCGAGCTGGCGCACGCGGGCACGGAGCTTTTCGTTCTCGCGCTCGCGCTCCTCGGCGCGCTCCTTCATATCGAGGATACGCACCACGCCGGCAAGGTTGATGCCCTCGTCAGTCAGCTGGTTGATGAGCTCCAGGCGCTCGATATCGGCACGCGAATACAGGCGCGTATTGCCGCCCGAGCGCTGGGGGTTCACCAGGCCCTTGGACTCGTAGACGCGCAGAGTCTGCGGATGCATGCCGGTCAGCTCGGCCGCCACGCTGATCATGTACAGCGGTTTGTTCCTATTGTCCTCGGCCATGCTACCTGACCCCTTTCCGTCTCGTTATCGTCCATCATAAGCCTGCGGGCGTGGGCGTGCGCCGCGACCGCCCTAGTACGTCGCCTTGTAACGGTTGACCTTCTCGCGATAGTCGCGCGTGTCGGCCTCGCGCAGCTTGGTCATGGCATCGCGCTCGTCGTCCGACAGGTTCGTGGGAACCTGCACCTTGATCTCGACGAGCAGCGCACCCGTACGGCCACGGTGCTTAACGTCGGGCGCCCCCATCTCCTTAAAGCGGAACTTCTTGCCCGTCTGGGTACCCGCGGGCACTTTCAAACGGACCGTCGCACCGCCGGGCGTGGGCACGTCCACCGTGCAGCCGAGCGCCGCCTCATAGACCGAGACCGGTACCTCCATGGTCACATCGGCACCCTTGCGCTTAAACAGAGGGTGCTCTTCCACGTGCGTGGTCACGACCAGGTCGCCGCGCTCGCCTCCGGCAACGCCGTACTCGCCACGGCGCTTGTAACGCAGCTTGCCTCCGTCGACCGCGCCCGCAGGCACTGAGACCGTAATGGTCTGCTGCTCGCCCGTCGAGGGGATGCGGTAGGTAACCTTGTGCGTCACGCCGCGAAACGCGTCCTCGGCCGTCACATCGACGGTCAGCGACAGGTCGCCGCCCTTGCGGGCACGGCTGCGGCCCGCGCCGGCACCGGCAGCGCCCGCAGCCCCGGCAAAGCCCGAGCCCCAATCGCTGCCCCAGGCGCCGTTACCGCTAAAGATACTGTCGAAGATATCGCCCCAGCCGCTGGCGCCCGCACCGGCACCGTAGCCGCCGCCATACGCGCCGCCCGCGCCCGGCATGCCGCCGAACATGAGCATTTGGTCGTACTCTTTGCGCTTCTTCTCGTCCGAAAGCGTCTCGTAGGCCTCGCTGATCTCCTTGAACTTGGCCTCGTCGCCGCCGGCATCGGGGTGATATTTTTGCGCGAGCTTGCGAAACGCGCTCTTGATCTCTTTGTCGGAGGCGCTCTTGGATACGCCCAGGATGTCATAGAAGGTTTTGCCTGCAGCCATCGTAGCTCCTCTCCTGTCTCATCCGTCGCCCAGCGGGCGGCGGCTCATGCTTTCATATGGCACTAGGCCAGAAAGGGCCCCGGGTGTTGCCCCGGGGCCCTTCTCAATTACTCCTCGGTGCTCTCGACCGTATCGGCCGTAGCATCCTCGGGCGCCGCTTCGGGCTCCGGTGCGGGGCGCTTCTCGCCACCGTAGGTCACCGTCACCATCGCGGAACGCAGGATGCGATCCGCCATGCGGTAGCCCTTCTGGTACACATCGTTGACGGTCTCGTCGTACTGCGACGCGTCCTCGACGCGACCCACGGCCTGGTGCTCGAGCGGATCGAACGCCTCGCCCTTGGGGTCGATGGGCTCAACGCCCTCGTGCGCAAACACATCGAGCAGCTTGGCATGCACTGCGTCAACGCCGTCGACGAACTGCTTAAAGTCGTCGGCAAGCTCCTGGCTGCGGGCATGGTCGATCGCACGCTCGATATCGTCGACCACCGGCAGCAGCGCAGTGACGAGCTTCTCGGTCGCGCGCTCGCGCTCGGCGATACGCTCATTGGCGGTGCGGCGACGGAAGTTCTCCCAGTCGGCCTGCAGACGGGCGGTACGCTCAGTGGCGTCCTTTGCCTTGTCCTCGGCGGCCTTCTGGGCCTCTGCCGCAGCATCGAGCTCGCTGCGCACGTCGGCGAGCTCCTTTTGGGCCTGCTCGAACTTGAGCTTAAAGTCGTTGTCGGCGGCTTCCTCACCGGCGCGGATAGCGGCTTCCACCATCTCGTCCTCGGTCATCGTCGCCTCCTTGTTGGGATCCTCTACCTGGTTCTCGGCAGCCTCGGCGGCCGCGGCCTCGTTGGCCTCGGTATCGTCGACGGCCTCTACGGGAATCTTCACGTCCTTCTCCTCAGAGTCAACGGGGGCGGCGCCAGTGGCAGCCGCCTCCGTGCGAGCTTTACGGGCGGACATGATTACTTGTCCTCGTCGTCCACAACCTCGTAGTCGGCATCGACGACGTCATCGTCGGCAGGCTGGGCGCCGGCGGCACCGTCGGTCTGCTGCTGAGCGTCGGCGTAGACAACCTGGGCCAGCTCGTAGGCCACGGACTGCAGGGACTCGCCGGCGGCCTTGATGGCCTCGACGTCAGAGCCCTCGAGCGCCTTCTTGGCGTCGGCGATAGCGGCCTCGGCCTTGGACTTCACATCGGCGGAAACCTTGTCGCCCAGCTCGTTGAGGGTCTGCTCGGTGGAGTAGCACAGGCTGTCGGTCTGGTTGCGGACCTCGACCTCTTCCTTCTGCTTCTTGTCCTCCTCGGCATGAGCCTCGGCGTCCTTGACCATACGATCGACTTCGTCGTCGGACAGAGCGGTGGAGCCGGAAATGGTGATCTGCTGTTCCTTGCCGGTGCCCTTGTCCTTAGCGGAGACCTTGACGATGCCGTTGGCGTCGATGTCGAAGGTAACCTCGATCTGCGGCACGCCGCGGCGGGCAGCCGGGATGCCGGTCAGCTGGAACTTACCGAGCGACTTGTTGTCGCGGGCAAGCTCGCGCTCGCCCTGGAGCACGTTGATCTCGACGCTGGTCTGGTTGTCGGCAGCGGTGGAGTAAACCTCGGTCTTGGAGGTCGGGATCGTGGTGTTGCGGTCGATCATCTTGGTCATGATGCCGCCCATGGTCTCGACGCCCAGCGACAGCGGGGTAACGTCGAGCAGCAGGATGCCCTCGACGTCGCCGGTGAGCACGCCGCCCTGGACGGCAGCGCCGTCGGCAACGACCTCGTCGGGGTTCACGGACATGTTAGGCTGCTTGCCGGTCATGGTCTTGACGAGCTCCTGGACGGCGGGCATACGGGTGGAGCCGCCGACGAGGATGACCTCGGTCAGATCGGAGAGCTTAAGCTTGGCGTCGCGCAGGGCGTTGGTGACAGGCTGCTTGCAGCGCTCGAGCAGGTCGCGGGTGATCTTCTCGAACTCGGCGCGGGTCAGCGTGTAGTTGAGGTGCAGCGGGCCGGACTGGTTCATGGTGATGAACGGCAGGTTGATGGTGGTCTGCTGGGCGGCGGAGAGCTCCTTCTTGGCGTTCTCGGCGGCCTCCTTCAGACGCTGCAGGGCCATGGGGTCCTGACGCAGGTCGACACCGTTCTCCTGCTGGAACTTATCAGCCATCCAGTCGATGACGCGCTGATCCCAGTCGTCGCCGCCCAGGTGGTTGTCGCCCGAGGTGGACAGAACCTCAAACACGCCGTCGGCGAGGTCGAGGATGGAGACGTCGAAGGTGCCGCCGCCCAGGTCGAAGACCAGGATGCGCTGGTCGGTGCCCTGCTTGTCCAGGCCATAGGCCAGAGCAGCAGCGGTCGGCTCGTTGACGATACGCTTGACGTTGAGGCCGGCGATCTTACCGGCGTCCTTGGTGGCCTGACGCTGGGCGTCGTTGAAGTAGGCCGGGACGGTGATGACGGCGTCGGTGACGGTCTCGCCCAGATACTTCTCGGCGTCGGCCTTCATCTTTGCGAGCGTCATGGCGCTCACCTGCTCGGCGGTGTAATCCTTGCCCTCGATGTCGACGACGGCACGGCCACCCTGGCCCTCCTTGACCTCATACGGCACGGTCTTGATCTCGGAGGTGCACTCGGAGTACTTGCGGCCCATGAAGCGCTTGATGGAGAACACGGTGTTCTTGGGGTTGGTGACAGCCTGGTTCTTAGCGGCCTTACCCACGACGCGGTCGCCGTCAGCACGGAAGCCAACAACGGACGGGGTGGTGCGGTCGCCCTCGGCGTTCACGATAATGGTCGGAGAACCGCCCTCGAGGACGGCCATAGCGGAGTTAGTAGTACCAAGGTCGATACCAAGAATCTTGCCCATTAGAAATTCCCTCTCTCTTGTGCGTTTGCACCGACTCGGCGGTCTGCCGAGCGGTGTTTCGGCTTGTCTTTCAGGATGTAGTGTATCCCCTTATGGGCCGGAATATACAAAATCTAAGTCAATTCATATAAGATTTCTTATTGCCGAGAGTTTAGGTTCGCAAATGCGCAGGTAGATGCGCTGATTGAGTTCTCGGCAGATCTATTGAGATCTATGTAGAGTTGACTGAGGTTTGCGTCCGGGGGTGCCTGGGGGCCGTCTTGCGGAAAGCTCATCCCGATTTGAGCGTAGATTCCGGGTCGCAGTTTCCGCAGGCGCGCTCAATAGCTCAATATTTCAAGTCACCTTTAGCTAACATTTGCGCAGCTCAACGGCCCCACCTGCGTGTTTTTTAGTAAACCTTGGCATACTCGGCGAACGGTATGAAGATGCCGGCCAGAGGGTATTGCAAACGGTCGCTCCCGTGGTATGTTTTTGCCCGAATCAAACCGGCGCGCATCGCCTGTAGCGTCGGTCAACAGAGAGGAAACTACCATGGCTCATCCCGTAATTGATGCCGACGAGTGCATCGCTTGTGGCGTTTGCGTCGACTCCTGCCCCGCTGGCGTTCTGGAGCTCCAGGACGTCGCTACCGTCGCTGACGAGGACTCCTGCGTCGCCTGTGGCGCCTGCCAGGACGCTTGCCCCGCTGGCGCGATCACCGAGATCGTCGAGGAGTAACAACTCCCCACTTGCACACTCAAAAGTACACCGTGCACAAAAAAGGAGGCTTCCGCATCGCCGCGGAGGCCTCCTTTTGCATTCGTGGGCAGCTAATTGGGGACGGTGTCGGGCTAGGACAAATCATCCTCGTAGGGCATTAAATCGGCTAGGTAGCCTTTCTCCTTGAGCATCGCCTCGATCTCGTCGAGGGTTTGCTCATCCTCCGCCGCAATGCGATGGAAGTGATAGCCGCTCGTCACCGTTAGCAGCGGAAAGCTCTTGCCGCTCTCGATATCGCGCAGATAGCGCTCGACATCGCGGCGGTTGCGGATGTCCAGGTCGGCCGTGATCTTGCCGTACACGCGGTGATTGACAATCACGTTGAGCACGGCGCCTCCGGCGTCGACGATACTCGTGAGCTCATCGCCTGCCTGCTCCACGCCGTGGCGAACCTTGACCAAGCGCGTGGGCACGGCGGGGCTGCTGGGGGCCTCCTGCAGCACGTAGCCGCGATTGGTCGCCACGATATCGTGCCCATCGGCGCGCAGCAAGGCGATGTCTTGCACGACAATCTGGCGGCTCACACCCACCTCACGAGCAAGTGCGCTGCCGGAGACGGGGCTCTTGGCTCGCTCGAGCACGCCCATGATGGCACGGCGACGCTCGCGGGCGTTCATTATTTACCGTCCAGCAGACGCAGGTGCTTAAGCGAGAGGTCGAGAATCGGCGCAGAGTGCGTCAGCGCCCCCGAGCTAATAAAGTCGACGCCCAGGTCGGCGAGTGCACGGATATTGCTGGCGTCCACATTGCCCGAGCACTCGGTCTTGGCGCGGCCGGCGATAAGTTCAATCGCGGCGGCCATGTCGTCGTGGGTCATGTTGTCGAGCATGATGATGTCGGCACCGGCCTCCACGGCCTCGCGCACCATGCCCAGGTTCTCGCACTCGATCTCGACCGTCGTGGTAAACGACGCATGAGCGCGCGCCATCTCGATCGCGCGTGCCACGCCACCGGCGGCGTCGATGTGGTTGTCCTTGAGCATGACGGCCGTCGACAGGTTGTAACGGTGGTTGCTGCCGCCGCCAATCTCGACCGCGGCCTTCTCAAAGACGCGCATGCCCGGCGTGGTCTTGCGCGTATCGACGAGCACGGTCTTGGTGCCCTCGAGCGCCGCGGCCATCTGGTGCGTATAGGTAGCGATACCGCTCATGCGCTGCAGGTAGTTGAGTGCCACGCGCTCGCCCGAAAGCAGCACGCGCGCGTCGCCGCGCACCTGACCCACATGGTCGCCGGCGTGCACCTCGTCGCCATCGGCAACGTCGAGCAGCACCGAGCTCTGCGAATCCAGCAGTTCAAAGGTGCGGGCAAACACATCCAAGCCGGCGATGATGCCATCGGCCTTGGCGATAAGCTCCACCGTGGCGGGACGCGCCGTGGGGCACACGCTCACCGTGCTCACGTCCTCAAAGGTAATGTCCTCGCGCAGAGCCTGCAGAATCAGATCATCGACGACGAGCTTCATGGTAATGGGATTCATGGTCTACTCCTCCACGGCCTGCGTGCCGGCGGCACGGGCCAAATCATCGATTGCCAGGGTGTCGGCGCTCAGGGCGCGATGACGGCCATCGAGCGCGGGATCGCCCGCCTGCTCCACGGCCAGCGACTCGCCGGTACGCATGTACCACGCGGCGCGACGACCCCAGACCAGCGCCTCGAGCAGGCTGTTTGATGCAAGGCGGTTTTTGCCGTGAACGCCGTTGCAGGCCGTCTCACCCGCGGCGTAGAGCTCGGGCATCGAGGTGCGGCCGTCCTTGTCGACCCATACGCCGCCCATAAAGTAGTGTTGCGTGGGCGTGACGGGGATGGGCTCGTCCAGGATGTCGCGGCCGTCCTCCAGGCAGCGCGCGCGGATATTGGCAAAGTGCCCGGTCACCACATCGCGCTCGACGGGGGCGAAGCTCAGCCACTCGTGCTCGGTACCGTCCTGCTTCATCTGCTCGCGAATAGCGGCGGCGACAACGTCGCGCGGCTGAAGCTCGTCGGTAAAGCGCTCGCCGGCGGCATTGAGCAAAATCGCGCCCTCGCCGCGGCAGCTCTCGCTGATCAGGAACGTGCGACCCGGCTGCGGCGAGAACAGACCCGTAGGATGGATCTGCACGTAGTCCAGGTGCTCCATCTTAATGCCATGCTCCTGAGCGATGTAGCAGGCGTCGCCCGTGAGCTGCGGGTAGTTGGTCGAGTGGTCGTACACGCCGCCAATGCCACCCGTCGCCCAAAGCGTGTGGCGGGCATGGATCTTAAACGGCTTACCGGCATGCACGCCCTCAGCGGCATTTGCCAGCTCGTCGGCGGGGCGAACCGAGTTGTCCTCATCCACGGGAACGGCGACGACGCCGGCACACACCGTGGCGCCGTCACGCTCGCCCGTCAGGATGTCGGTCATGGCCACGTGCTCCAAAATCTGCACGTTGTCCAGCTTGCGAACGGCCTGGAGCAGCTTGGTCGTGATCTCCTTGCCCGTAATGTCGGCATGGAAGGCGATGCGCGGGCGGCTGTGCGCGCCCTCGCGGGTAAAGTCGAGGCTGCCGTCGGCCTTGCGCTCAAAATCCACGCCCATCGCCAGCAGGTCGTTGATGACCGAGCGGCTCGAGCGAATCATGATGTCGACGCTCTCGCGGCGGTTCTCGTAGTGGCCGGCGTGCACGGTGTCCTCAAAGAAGGCATCGTAGTCCGAGCCCTCGGGCAGCACGCAGATGCCGCCCTGCGCGAGCATCGAATCGCACTCGTCGACAGCGCCCTTGGAGAGCATGATCACGCGCGTGCTCGTCGGCAGATTGAGGGCCGCGTACAGGCCCGCTACGCCGCAGCCGGCAATGACGACGTCGCACTCCATGTCGGGGTATTGCTTGGTTTCCACAGGAATCCTCTCCCTTGTAATGCGACATAAGGGACTGTTCCTCATGTCGCATCGTTTTAGCGCGCCGCGTACTCGAGCATGCGGTCAAGCGTGAGTTTGGCCTGGTCGGCGGCCTCGTCCGACACACCGATCTGTACCTCGCCCTCGCCCGTCTTCAGGCAGCGCACGAGCTTTTCGAGCGTGATGAGATCCATGTTGACGCAGGTGGGCTGCACCGCGGGGAAGTAGAACCTCTTGCCGGTGCCCTGGCAGCGGCGCTCGAGCTCGTAGAGCACGCCGCGGACCGTCACGATAATGAACTCGCTCGCGTCGGACTCCTCGGCATACTTGATGATGCCGGCGGTGGAGCCGATGTAGTCGGCCTCGGCCAGGACGTCGGCCTTGCACTCGGGATGCGCCAGCACGAGCGCGTCGGGATGGGCCTCCTGCGCGTCGACGATCTGCTCGACGGTGATGATGTGATGGCGCGGGCAGTAGCCGTTGTTGAGGATGACGTGCTTTTGCGGCACCTGTTCGGCTACAAAGCGGCCCAGGTTTTGGTCGGGAATGAACAGGACGTGCTGCTGCGGCAGCTCGGACACGATCTTGACGGCGTTGGAGCTGGTGACGCACACGTCGCTCCAGCTCTTGATCTCGACCGTGGAGTTGACGTAGCAGACGACAGCCAGGTCGTCGCCGTACTCGGCGCGCGCCGCGTCGACCGTCTCACGCTTGACCATGTGCGCCATGGGGCAGTCCGCGCCCGGCTCGGGCAGCAGCACGGTCTTGGTGGGGTTGAGCAGCTTGGCGCTCTCGCCCATAAACTCCACGCCGCACAGCACGATGGTCTGCTGCGGCAGGCTCTTGGCGAGCTTGGCCAGGTAGAAGCTATCGCCGACGTAATCAGCCACGGCCTGCACCTCGGGCGCCACGTAATAGTGCGCTAGGATCACCGCGTCGCGTTGGGTTTTTAGTTGCTGAATGGCCTCGACGAGTTCTGCGGGCACCAGTGCCGCGCGCTCCGTTGCCGTCGTTGCCGATGCTAGGCCGGCCGCGATATCGCGTGCAAGCTCCGACGCATCCATGTTCGCGCTCTGTGCCATCAAGGCCCCTCTCTTTTGGCGAATCTTGGGGCTTTAGTATGACACCTAGGTTTACAGCTGACAAGACAGCTGTAAACCTAGGTGTAAAGTTGAAATAAAGATCCAATCATGTGGCAGGTCCATTTTCGAACTGACAAGCTGAGGATAGCCGAGCTCTCGATAGCGCAGGAGGCATCTTTCGCCACCGCAATACCGCTCGGCGCGAGTTGCGCGACGTGGGGCGCAAATGGGACACGCCTCCGCGAGCGGTCCGCACCCAATGTGGCAAAATCGAACTACTAAGGGGGCTCAGAATGCTCAAGATTATTGCCTGCGACGACGACGTCGCTTTTCTAGATAGACTGCACCGGATGATCGACCGTTGGTCGAGCGAGACGGACACGGCGGTCGATGTTGCGCTCGTCACGCGTGGCGAGGACCTGCTGGCCCGCCATGCCGCATCGCGCGCCGACATCATCCTGCTCGATATGATCATGCCGCTCGTCAACGGCATGGACACCGCGCGCGAATTACGCCAGGCCGATACCGCCGTGCGCCTGGTGTTCCTCACCTCGTCGCCCGAGTTCGCGCTGGAATCCTACGAGGTCCGCGCCTTCGACTATCTGCTCAAGCCCGTGACTTACGAACGCCTGGCGCAGTTGCTCGACGAGCTTTCGAGCATGCGCCCGGCGGCAACCGACGAGCTCGTGATCAAAACTTCCTTTGGCCACCACGCCCTGCGCCTGTCCGACATCGAATATGCCGAGGCGCGCAACAAGCACGTGGTCTTCCACCTGCGCGACGGACGCGATATCGAGGCACTCGAGTCGTTCCGCAGCGTCGAGGACCGCTTGGAGCAAAACGCGGTCTTCTTTAAATGCCACCGCAGCTACCAGGTCAACCTGCGCAATATCGATCATTTTGACCGCACGGACATCGTCATGCGCTCGGGCGCGTGCATCCCGCTTTCGCGCAGCTGCAAGCAGGGATTCCAAGACGCCTACTTTGCGGCGCGCTTTGAGGGTGGGAGACACTGATGGTCTCCTCGGTCGAAATGGTCCTTTGGGCAATCCACCACGCCACGACGCTGCTCTTTGGCGTCTTTGCCTCGGCGGCGCTGTGCGGTGTCGAGATCAACCGGCGTCATGCGCTTGAACTGGTGTTGGTCGGTGCCGTAACCGGATGCGCATTTGGCCTCGCCAATGCCGTCGGCGGCGAGCTTTTTGCCCGCCAGGTATATCCGCTCGTCGTGCATCTGCCGCTTACCGTCTACCTATGCGCGCGCTACCACTTGAGTCCGCTGCTCGCGGTGTTGGGCGTCACCAGCGCCTATCTGAGCTGCCAGTTCAGCAATTGGATGGGCATCGCCGCATTTGCCGCAACCGATTCTCAGATCGCATACTATCTGGCGCGCATCGCGACCACACTCGCCGTCTTTGCCGTCCTGTTGCATTGGGCCGGCGACATCGGTCCGCGCTTGGCGATTAAAAGCACCACCGAGCTGGGCATCCTTTTAATCCTGCCGCTCGTCTATTACGTCTTTGACTATGCCACCAACGTCTACACCACGCTGTTCCACTCGGGCTCGGTGGTAACGGTTGAGTTTTTGGCATTTGCGCTCTGTGCCTTCTATCTTATGTTTCTTGCCGTTTACCTGCGCGAATACGAAGAAAAGGAAACCGCCGAGCGAGAGCGCTGGATGCTCGAAACCCGCGACAGCGCCGTCATTAAAGAGCTCGAGGCCTGGCGTCAATCTGGGCGCGAGCTGTCGATTCTTCGCCACGATATGCGCCACTTCCTACGCGGCCTGGCCGCTTTAATTGAGGAGGGCCATACCGACGAGGCGCTCAAACGCATCGATGAACTCTGCGAAACCGGCGATCGCACCGCCGTACGCCGCTTCTGCGCCAACGAGACCGTAAACATCGCGCTTTCGTCATTTAACTCGGATATCAATAGAAACGGCATTACCGCCAACCTGCGCGCCGCCGTGCCCGAAACCATCCACGTAGGCGACGCCGACCTGTTTAGCGTGCTCTCAAATGCCTTGGAAAACGCTATCACCGCCGCAAGTGCCGCACCCCAAGGAAAGCGATTCGTCGACCTTGACCTGCGATTAGAGGACAGCCAGCTGCTGCTGTTAGTTTCCAATACGTTTGACCGCGCGCCGCGCATGGTCGACGGCATGCCCGTGACCCGGCATGCGGGCCACGGCTTTGGCACCAGAAGCATCAAACTCGCCGTGGAGCGCATGAACGGCAACTGCCAGTTCCGCATTAACGGCGATCGGTTTGAGCTGCGCGCTGTGATGTAGAAGTGCGGCGCCGATCTCGCGGCGCGCTTTGCCCGCCAGGCAATCGCTCACCGGTGCCAATCCGCTACAGCGGAGCGGCCGCCGGGGTCAGTTGCTTAATGTAGGCCCACATGCGCTGTTTGGCCGCTTTGTCGGTCAGCGCCGCCTCGAAGCCATCGAGCGCGAGCACGCGGCGGCCCTGCACATGGGCGACCAAGCCGGGCTTGAGCATGGCGGTGTCGAAGTCATCGATCGCCACGAGCATATCGGCGTAGGTCTCGCGCATGACGTCGGCCGCGTTGTTGTCGAGCAGTAGCACCGCCTCGGGGTCCAAGGCCTCAAGCGCCTCGCGGAACAGCTCGCACGGCAGAGTCTCGCCCACCGCGACCGCTCCGTCACCCACGCCGGCGACGCTTGCCAGCACGCAAAAATCCTCGGGCGCGTAGCCGATGGCCCCAAGCGCCTTGCGCAACGCCGCGCCATCCGGGCCGGCGGCAAGCTCGCCACCCGAACGCTCGGCCTCGTCCAGATCGCCTTTGACCAGCACGATCGGCGAGCACGCGTTGCCCGCGATACGCACGCCACGACCCGCGAGCGATGCGAGCTCCTGCTCGGTCGCCTGGACGATGGCTTCTTTTTTCTGGCTTTGTGACGTGGACATGCGCTCTCCAATCGTTTGCGTGCCCACCATTATATAAAAGAGCTGCCCGCGAGTGGTTGCTTTGCGGGCGGCTGGGTATAAGCACGGTCGTACTGAGTTTTACGCGGCCGAGCCGCGTCGCATTATGGAGGTCACCATGGCTGACATTAAGCAGATTACCCCCGAGAACTTCGATTCCATCGTTAACGACAGCCTGCCCGTGCTGGTTGATTTTTGGGCACCGTGGTGCGGGCCCTGTCGATCCCTCTCGTCCATCGTTGACGAGGTTGCCGATGAGCTGGCGGGCAAGCTTGCCGTTGCCAAGTGCAACGTCGATGACAACCAGGACCTGGCCATGAAGTATGGCGTCATGAGCATCCCCACGCTGATTGTGTTTAAGAACGGCGAGGAGATTGACCGCTCGGTTGGCGCTCTGCCCAAGGCCAGGCTGCAGGCACTGCTTGAGAAGCACCTGTAATACGCCGGTCATGTGCTGCCGTCCATGAGCGGTTTTGCGCCGCTCACCGGAGAGCCGAGTGCTGCGCCCGCGACCACGGATAGTATGGTAATCACAAACAGCCCCCAGTGAACGGGTGCGGGTCAGACGGACTCGCACCCGTTTTCTTATGCGGCGATGCGCAAAGCGGGCGTAGTAGAATCTGAACCACTGAATAGACTCGTACAAAAGGAGACTTTCCATGCATGACGTCGGAATGAACATGAGCCAGCTTGCCATGAGCGTCAAGCAGGTCGACGACACGATCGAGCTCGCCCACGAGTGGAGCCATCAGCTGCTGCATGCGACCGAGAACTTTGATATGGAGCGCATTGGTGCCAAGCTCGAGGCCGCCATGGCGGCGCTCCACGAGGCGCACGACGCACTCGAGGGCTACGAGGAGGCCATCGAGGCCGACCATAACTCCGTTGGCTCCGTAAAGCTGGTGTAGCGTGGCCGAGCACGAGCACACCTGCGATCACGGACACGAGCATCCGCACGGGCCGACCGGCGACGTGGGCTGCCGTTGCAGTGGCTCCGCCTCCGAGCTGGTCCGTTTTTCGGTCACCGCGCCCGACGACCTGCTGCGCCGCTTTGACGAGCAGATCGCACGCCGCGGCGACGTGGCCAACCGCTCCGAAGCTGTACGAGACCTGATTCGCGCCTCCATTGCCAAGGAGCAGATGCGAACGCCCGACGAGCAGGTCATCGGATCGCTCACTATGATTTACGACCACCACACCGGCGACCTGACGCGCCGCCTGGACGAGGTGCAGCACGACTACACCGACGAGATTGTATCGACTATGCACGTGCACCTGGATCACCACAACTGCTTGGAGATTCTGGCGCTTAAGGGTCGCGGCGAGCGCGTCTACGAGCTGGCAGACCGTCTGCTGGGCCTGCGCGGCGTTAAACACGGCGAGCTCACCTGCGCCGCCACCGAGCAGAGCCTGGGGCTGTAACAGCACACATTTCAACGAAGGAGGGTCGCATGCGACATGCGCATATCCATGTAACGGGCATTGTGCAGGGCGTCGGCATGCGACCGTTTGTGTATCGCGAGGCCATGGCGCACGGCATTTGCGGCTGGGTGCTCAACGCGGGCGATGGCGTGCATATCGAGGCGCACGCTCAAGGCGAGTCGCTCGACGAATTTGTCGCCGCGCTTTCCGAGCATGCGCCTGCGGCGTCTCGCGTGGAGCATGTCGAGGTTGTGGACCTAGCACCCGGCGACTGGGACGCCGCTAACGAGCAGGGCTTTCGCATTGTGGCGTCGCAGGATCAAACCGCCCACACGACGCTCATCTCGCCCGACATCGCCACGTGCGACGACTGCCTGCGTGAGCTGTTCGACCCCGGGGACCGACGCTTTCACTATCCCTTTATCAACTGCACCAATTGCGGACCGCGCTTTACCATCATTCGCTCGCTGCCCTATGACCGAGCGGCCACCTCGATGGATTGCTTTCCCATGTGCCCCACCTGCGCCGCAGAGTATGCCGACCCGCTCGATCGGCGCTTTCACGCGCAGCCCGACGCCTGTTTTGATTGCGGACCGCATATTACGTGGCGCGAGGCCGATCGCGGTGTCGCGCCAACGGCGGCCGACGCAACACCAGCCGTCGGCTCCACGCGCGAGGCCAGCGATGCCATCATCGAACGCTGCGTCGAGCTGCTGGCAGGCGGCGGCATCGTCGCCATCAAGGGTCTCGGTGGGTTCCACCTAGCCTGTGATGCTGCCAACGAGCAGGCGGTGGCCGAGTTGCGCCATCGCAAACGCCGCAGTAACAAACCACTTGCCGTCATGGTGCGCAGTCTTGCCGATGCCGGGCGCCTGTGCCATATCGACGACGCTGAGCGCGAGCTTCTCGCCGGCAGTATCCGTCCCATTGTGCTGCTGCGCCGGCGCACTGTTGGCGAGGGCAACGGCGATTCTCCCGACGCCCTCGTACTCGCACCGTCCGTCGCGCACGACCTGCCCGAGCTTGGCGTTATGCTCCCCTACACCCCGCTTCAGCATCTTCTGCTTGCAGCTGCCGCGTCGCACGGCATGCACGCGCTCGTCATGACCAGCGGAAACCTGAGCGAAGAACCCATCGAGACCGACGACGACCTTGCCTGGGAACACCTCGTTGCTGCCGGCATCGCCGACGCGTTGCTCGGTAACGACCGCGCGATCCTCTCGCGCTACGACGACTCTGTAGTGCGCGTGGTCGACGGCGCCGTTATGCCCGTGCGCCGCGCTCGCGGATATGCACCCCAGCCGCTGCCGTTGCCGGCGCTCGACCGCGCTCCGTCCTGCGTGCTCGCCTGCGGGCCACAACAAAAGGCCACGATTGCGCTCACGCGTGAAGGGACGAACGGCGAGGCAACCTGTTTTGTGTCGCAGCATATCGGCGATGTTGAAAACGGCGAGACCTTCGATGCCTGGAACGCTGCGCGCACGCGCTTGGAAGATCTCTTTGATTTGGCGCCCGCCGCCTTGGCCTGCGATTTACACCCCAGCTATCTATCGGGCCAGTGGGCGCGCGAGCAGGCGCGAAAATGCAATCTGCCGCTCGTCGAGGTGCAGCACCATCATGCGCATATCGCGAGCGTAATGGCCGAAGCCATCGCCGCGGGCCAGCTTACAACCGACGCGCGTGTCCTTGGCATCGCCTTTGACGGCACCGGCGCCGGCACCGATGGGACCATTTGGGGCGGCGAGTTTCTTGTTGCCAGCCTTGGCGGCTTTGAGCGCGCCGCGCATTTGCGCACCTGGGCGCTCCCCGGCGGGGCGGCCTCCGTGCGCGACGCCTGCCGCAACGCCTTTGCCCTGCTCAGTGAGCTCGGCCTGCTCGAGCACCCAGGTGCCGCTCGGCTTTTGGACAGCCTCGGCGAGCAAACGCGCAGCGTGACAGCCACCATGATCGAGCGCGGCATCAACAGCCCGCGTACCAGCAGCATGGGGCGTCTCTTTGATGCCGCGGCAGCAATTCTGGGCATCTGCGACAAGGCAACCTACGAGGGCGAACCCGCCATCGAGCTTGAGGCTGCCGCCTGGCGCGCGCTCGACAACGAAATCGCCCATTTTCCCGACGACAACGCCGGCCATTTCGCATCTGGCCCATCGTGGCTGAACGGCCCCCATGTTCTGGATCAGAAAGCACTCTTTGAGACACTTTTGGGAGGAACTGAAGCCGGAGCGCCCGCCGACAGGCTCGCACTCGACTTCCATGTCGCCGTCGCGCGCTCCTCGGCGCGCATCGCCAGCGATATCTGCGTGCACGAGGGCATCGACACCGTCGCGCTCTCGGGCGGCGTGTTCATGAACCGACTTCTGCTTCAACTCCTCCCCCGCGAGCTCAAAAGCGCAGGCCTTACTGTCCTCGTCCCCCAAACCGTGCCCGTTAACGACGGCTGCATCGCCTACGGTCAGGCGGCAGTCGCACGCGCTCGCCTCGCACAGGTCGCGCCACAATAGGCTGTTCGGCCAGCCCGCAAGCCGCCGTCTCACAGGCGTAACGCGTTTGCCCGCGAACCCCGCGAGCGCTACCATCAACTGATGGATTATTGAGCGCCCGTCCAGCGCAAAGCGTATAAAAGGGGAACAATATGTGCCTTGCCGTTCCCGGTAAAGTAGTCAAACGCGACGACGACCTCAAGGCCACCGTCGACATGATGGGCATCGAGCGCCCTGTGTCGCTACGACTCGTGCCGACGGCGCAGGTTGGCGACTATATTCTCGTACACGCCGGCTTTGGCATCCAGATTGTCGACGAGCAGGAAGCACAGGAAACGCTCGAGCTTGTTAATGCCATGTCCGAGCTGGTCGAAGAAGACCAGCTGACCACCAACCCGGCGGAGGCTTACTAGTGGCGCCCGAGCAGCCGGCGCGCTCCGGTATCGATTTCTCGGCATTCCGCGATCCCAAGCTGGCTCGCGAGCTCATCGAACGCATTCATGAGCTTGTCGGCGACCGCACCATCAACCTTATGGAAGTCTGCGGCACGCATACCGTGAGCATCGGGCGCTATGGCTTTCGCTCCATTATGCCGGCCGGGCTCAAGCTGCTGAGCGGCCCGGGCTGCCCCGTCTGCGTCACCGCCAACCGCGACATCGACCACGCAATCGCGCTCGCCAACATAGACGGCGCCATCATCACCACCTTTGGCGACATGATGCGCGTGCCCGGATCATCCACCTCGCTCGCTGCGCAAAAGGCGGCGGGGCGCGATATCCGCATTGTGTACTCCCCGCTCGACGCGCTCGACATTGCCGAGCAAAACCCTGATCGCCCGGTCATTTTTATGGGCGTGGGCTTCGAGACTACGACGCCCACCATCGCCGCCGCCATCTTGGAGGCCGAGGCGCGCGGGCTTTTGAACTTCTCGGTCTATTGCGCCCACAAGACCACGCCGCCGGCGTTGCGCGCCATCGCCAACGACCCCGAGACCGCCATCGACGGCTTTATCCTGCCGGGCCACGTCGCCACCATCACGGGCTTGGCGCCCTTCAGCTTTTTGGTCGACGAGTTCGATACCCCGGGCGTGGTCACGGGATTTGAACCGGTCGATATCCTGCAGGGCATCTGCATGCTGGTCCAGATGGTTGTCGGGGACAGGCCGGCGATCGACAATGCCTACCGCCGCGGTGTCAATGCGAACGGCAACCCCGTGGCGCGCCAACTGGTCGAGCAGGTGTTTGAGCCGTGCGGCACCACATGGCGCGGTCTGGGGCCGATTGCCAACTCGGGCCTCGCAATCCGCCCCGAGTTCTTGCGTTTTGATGCCCGTGCTCGCTTTGACGTGCCCGTTGAGGCGACGGTCGAGCCGCGTGGATGCCGCTGCGGCGACGTGCTGCGCGGGGCCATTACGCCAAGCAGCTGCCCGCTCTTTGGCCGCACCTGCACGCCCGAGCACCCCGTCGGCCCGTGCATGGTGAGCTCCGAGGGCAGCTGCGCGGCTTACTACCGCTACCGTAACTAGTCCGGACGCACCCGCACACTGGCACCACCCACGATTGGAGTTTTCGATATGTCCCATAGCGTTACCGATAGCACCGTCCTGCTGGGCCACGGCTCCGGCGGCCAGATGATGAAACGCATCATCGATGAGGTCTTTTTGGATGCCTTTGGGTCGTCCGAGCTGCTCGAAGGCAACGATGCCGGCGTCGCCGCGCTGCCCGCGAGCGGGCGCATCGCCATGTCGACCGACAGCTTTGTAGTCTCGCCGCAGTTCTTCCCCGGTGGCAACATCGGCCGCCTCGCCGTGTGCGGAACCGTCAACGACGTCGCGACCTCGGGTGCCAACGTGCGCTACCTGTCGTGCGGCTTTATCCTCGAAGAGGGCTATCCCATGGATAGGCTCCGCCAGATTGTGCAGACGATGGCCGAGACGGCGCACGAGGCGGGCGTGTCCATAATCACGGGCGACACCAAGGTGGTCGAGCGCGGCGGGGCCGACGGCGTCTATATCAATACCGCCGGCGTGGGCGAGGTGCCTGCGGGCGTGGCGCTCAGCGGCGCAAACTGCCAGCCCGGCGATGTCATCCTGGTCTCGGGTACACTGGGCGACCACGGCATCGCTATCATGAGCCAACGCGAGGGTCTGGCGTTTTCGAGCACGATCGAAAGCGACGCCGCGCCGCTCAACCACCTGATTGCCGATGTGCTTTCCGCAGCACCCGACACACGCTGCTTCCGCGACCCCACGCGCGGTGGCCTGGCCTCGACGCTCAACGAGTTTGCGCAGGCCAGCGGCGTTGCCATGGAGATCGACGAGGACGATGTGCCCGTGCGCCCCGACGTGCAGGCAGCCTGCGAGATGCTCGGCTACGATGTGCTGCAGGTGGCAAACGAGGGCAAGATGGTTGCCGTCGTGCCGGCCGAGCAAGCCGATGCCGCGCTGAGCGCCATGCGCGCCGCCCGCTACGGCGAGAATGCCGCCATCATCGGCCGCGTGCTGCCACTTGCCGAGGGCGCCCATCCCGCCGTGCGCGTGCGCACCGGCTGGGGCTCGACCCGCATCCTCGACATGCTCGTAGGAGAGCAGCTGCCGAGGATTTGCTAACGACAAAGGCTCAGGGCTATTAAAGATATTCAGATTCCAAACATGCCCGGCACGCATGCCCAGTATTATGAGGTGCGTTTTGAAACCCAATGACGGGAGCTTTCATGGCAGCAGCTTTTTCCCATGTGATTTTTGATCTGGACGGCACCATCCTCAACACGCTCGAGGACCTGGCGGCCGCCGGCAACCATACCTGCGAGGCGCACGGCTGGCCCACGTTTGCCGTTGACGAGTACCGCTACAAGGTGGGAAACGGCATGCTCAAGCTGGTTGAGCGCTTATGCCCGCCGAGTACGCAGGCGACGGCCGCATGTTTGAGCAGACGCTTGCCGAGTTTAGGGCTTACTACGGCGAGCACAAGGAAGACCACACCGCTCCCTATGCCGGCACGATCGAGATGCTCGACCGCTTGCGCGCCGCGGGCGTTCAGCTTGCCGTGCTCACTAACAAGGACCACGTCTCGGCGGCTCCGCTTATCGAAAAGTATTTTGGTTCCGAGCGCTTTGCGCTGGTGCAGGGCCGTGTCGATGCGTTTCCGCCCAAGCCCGAAGCACCCGTCACGCTGCATGTGATGGAAGAGCTAGGCGCCGACCCGGCGACCACGCTCTACGTAGGCGATTCCAATGTCGATATCCTGACCGGCCACAACGCCGGCCTTAAGAGTGCGGGCGTCAGCTGGGGCTTCCGCGGCCGCGCAGAGCTGGAAGCCGCCGGCGCCGACTACGTGGTGGACACCCAGGACGAGCTCGCAGCGCTGATCCTGGGCGAGTAACGAGCGACACTGCTTAACGCAGCTGCGACAATTCTTCCGCGCAGAAAGCGCATCCCGTTTTGGAGCTCCGGAATGGGATGCGCTTTCCGTTTGAGGCGCATCAGGGAAACCGCATCCCGTTTCAGAGCAATATTCCGGGTCGCACTTTCCGCAACCCACCCCATCCGGAAACCGCGACCCACTATTCGACCAAAAACCGGGTCGCATCTTCCCAAGCACTCGATGCAACGCTGGCACAAGGAGTGTCCCCAACTGCCGGCAGAAAAGGAACGTCCCCGGCTGCCGCCCCAATGACCACCATGGCAACGCCACAGGTAGAGGACGGACAGCGAAAACGCCCCTAAGCGAGCAAGGTGACGTGAAATGAAAGGGCGCTGACCTTCTGGTCGCGCCCTTGAAATTGAACGTCAGATTGCCGCTTAGGGGCGTTTGCAGCGTCGAGCAGTTACGGCGTTTGGTAAAACGCCGTAACGAACTACCGCGCAACGAACTAGCTCAGCATTGCATCCATCATCTCGGAGTTGACGGAGTCGTCGGCAGACCACTCGCCGTCGTCGTTGCAGGTGTACTTGAAGATAACCGTGGTCTTCCTGGGCTCGGTGGCCTTGGTCACATCGACCATAACCTGACCGGCCATCTTGTACAGCTCGTCATCGGAAGGAACCGTGTCAAGCGCGGCGACCTTCTCCTGATACTGGGTGGAGAAGTCCTCGACGATCTTGTTCATAGACTTGCAGGTGATAGAGACCTCGGCGGTCGCGACACCCTTGTCCTCGTCGACCGTCACGTCGCCGATCTTGTAGTCAAAGCCCTCGAGATAGGTCTTGGCATACTCCTTGGGATCGATACCCAGCTGCTCGAACTCGTCGCCCGAAGCTTCCTCCAGACCAGAAAGGAAGTCGTCGCCACCGTTCTTGACCTCGTCAAACTGCGTCGTAAGATCCTCGGTGATGAGCTCCTCAACCGAAGGACCTCCACAGCCGGAAAGCACGACCACGCATGCAACCAAGACGGCCATGAGGGGCGCAAGCAGCAGCTTCTTTTTCATGTTGTTCCTCCCAATGAGCGGCACCGCGCTTCCCGGACGCGGCACACGTTGTAATAAGTAAGCCCATACTATCCACTTATGAACACCCTCGGCAACGCGAAGGCGCGGTCGGTTCGTTTTAGCGTCCGAACGGTTTGCAAGCCCGCCCAACGCGCAATAAAACGCTTCCCCACGGTGCAATAAAAAAGGTGGCCGGAAAACCCGACCACCCTTGCGCATCTTCTGGATGCCGCAGACTACTTGCGGACGACCTTAACGATGGCGTCACCGGCGGCGACGGCAGACTCGGCCTCGACGGCGAGCTCGACGTCAGCGAACTCGGCGGTGTTGGACACGGCCACGACGACGCAGTCCTTGTAACCGGCGGCAGCGATCTTGGCGCGGTCGATCTTGAGTATGGGCTGACCAGCTTTGACAACGTCGTCGGCCTTGACGAAGCCCTCGAAGCCATCACCGTTCATGTTGACGGTATCGACGCCAACGTGCACCAGAACCTCGATGCCGCTATCGGACTGCAGGCCCACGGCGTGACCCATGGTGACGGTCACCTTGCCGTCGCAGGGAGCGTAGACCAGGTCGTCCTCGGGCCACACAGCGCAGCCCTTGCCCAGAACCTCGCCACCAAAGACGGGATCGGGCACGTCGGCCATCTTGATGACCTTGCCCTTGACAGGCGAGCACAGCACGTCGGCGCCAGCAGAAGCAGAGATGGAGGCCGGAGCAGCAGCTGCCGCGGGCTCAGCCTTCTTCTTAAACATGTCAAACAGACCCATATGTTTTCTCCTCTTGATTAAGCGCAACGTTATGCGCATGCCTATGGTGATTATAGTGCCAAATGATCAAATTGCTAAGGTGAGGGCTCGAATCGCAAGCCCTTCCCGGTAGTGCTCGTGGGATGAGCATCTCCTTTGCATCGCGGTTCGATAAGCCGAGTATCGCCCACGCGCGGGACGGGCAGAAGCGGGCACGCCAAACCCGATACTTCTTTTCGCTCTCGAGTCCTGCCGCCGCCCCGTCCCTGACACTTCCTGATACCGACCGAAACGTGCCAAAATAAACCTGTCCCTTTTTGGTAGGTTTGGCGAGTGTGGATTTTCGGACGCTTAACTAACGAGCGTGGATAATCTCCCACTTTGAGGCCGTCACCGAGCCAAAAACGGGAGATTATCCGCTCTCATTTTGGATAACCCCCCTTGTACCAAGCCGAGCTCCATGGTCAAGTAATAACGACTTCTCATCATTAGATTGTTTACATCAATTCTAATAACTATTTAATCCTTAAACTCGTTATTAGAATTGATATGATTGGCCTAATAACGAGTTTCCGGCACTAAAGATATGGAGGGCGCGATGCAAATCGAGGAGAACGGCCAGGGAACGCTCCGCAATAATCTATCGGGGAAATTGGCTTACTATTCGTTTTTTCCAACGCCCTTGCAATCATTGAGGCAGCTAAACCTCACCGAGGAAACCTATCGCACGCTTTCCGCATGCTCACGAAAGCTTGGAGAGCTTGAAGGCATGCTCTACTTTGTTCCCAACGCCGATATGTATCTGACAATGTACGTGCGCAAAGAAGCACTCCTTTCTTCGCAAATTGAGGGAACCCAGTGCACGTTTGACGACCTACTTAGTCCATCGCAAACACAACTCCATCATAAAGATGTCGCAGACGTCGTGAATTACGTCCGTGCTGTCGACCGCGGCGTAGAACTGCTCAAAAAGATGCCCTTGTGCACGAGACTTCTTAGGCAAGTTCATGCGGTCCTGCTGGACGGAGTGCGCGGAACGGAGAAGAATCCAGGCGAGCTGCGCTCCTCACAAAACTGGATTGGCCCCTCAGGCTGCACCATTGCAACCGCATCGTTTGTCCCTCCAAACATTGAAGATTTGAGTAACACGCTCCAGGACCTCGAACGCTTTATCAATGAGCCTCAAGTCGAAATGGATCCGATTGTGCGGGCGGCGCTCGTCCATTACCAATTTGAAACTGCCCATCCATTCCTAGACGGAAACGGTCGCCTGGGCAGGCTTCTCATTACACTTATGCTCATCAATGATGGCGTTCTTCATTCTTGCTTGTTCTATCCATCGTTCCAGTTCAAGAAAAATCGAAGCGAGTACTACCGGCAACTCACATCCGTAAGGGAGAGAGGCACTTACGAGGAATGGATAGAGTTTTTCTGCAACAGTCTTCTCGAAAGTGCGAAGGACTCGGTAGGGTCTTTAAAAAACCTTGTTGACCTCCATAACCGTTCCACAGCAACCATTACCGAAAATCTCGGAAGGACTGCTGCAAACGGGCAAAGGCTGTTGGGCATTCTTGAAGAGCACCCCATCGTCGACACCGCATTCATCGCTGCCCAACTCGATATCGGCAGGAGTACCGCGAGCTCGCTCGTCAAATCATTTGAAGAATTGGGTATCCTCCGTCCGCTCGACGAGTCAAGACAGAGATACCGGCAGTACGGGTATGAAGAGTATCTTTCGATTCTCAGGGAAGACGCCGAGCCGATTAGATAGGCATCGCAACCCAGGCAAATTAAAGCGAGCGTGGATAATCTCCCACTTTGAGCCTGCACACAGGCCAAAAACGGGAGATTATCCACGCTCATTCCTGAGTAGTCATTTATGAACGTCCCCAATGACTAGTCCGGCAACGCCGATGCCTTGGCAACGGCAGCGAACGGGCCGCATTCGGAGCAAGACGACGCCGCAGGTAGAGAACGGACAGCGAGCGGGTCGCATTTGAGACAAGGTGACGTGAAACGAAAGGGCGCTGACCTTCTGGTCGCGCCCTTGAAGTTGAACGTCAGATTGTCCAAATGCGGCCCGCGCAGCGTCGAGCAGTTACGGCGTTTGGTAAAACGCCGTAACTAACGTGCTCCGTACTGCTCGTAGTAGGCGTCGATGGCGGTCTTGAGCTCGTCGTCGATGACAACCTTGCCGTCGATCTCGTGGTTGTAGAGGGTCTCGACGACCTCGGCCATGGAGACGATGCTCGCGACGGGGAAACCGTACTTGGCCTCGATCTCCTTCTGCGCGGTGGTCACACCGCCCTTGCCGACCTCCATGCGGTTGAGGGACACGATCAGGCCCTTGATCTCGACATCGGCAGCAGCCTTGACCTTGGGATAGGTCTCGTCGATGGACTTGCCGCTGGTGGTAACGTCCTCGACCATGACCACACGGTCGCCGTCCTTGGGCTCATAACCCAACAGGTTGCCCTTATCGGCACCGTGGTCCTTGGCCTCCTTGCGGTCGCAGCAGTACTTGACCTCCTTGCCGTACAGCTCGTGGTAGGCAATTGCGGTCACGACGGCCAGCGGAATACCCTTGTAGGCCGGTCCAAACAGCACATCAAAGTCGTCGCCAAAGTTATCGTGGATGGCCTGGGCGTAATACTCGCCCAGCTTCTTGAGCTGATAGCCCGTCACGTAAGCGCCGGCGTTCATAAAGAACGGGGACTGACGGCCGCTCTTGAGCGTAAAGCTGCCGAACTTAAGGACGTCGGACTCGACCATAAACTTGATGAACTCTTGCTTGTAAGCCTCCATGCGGGCTCCTCTCGTAATCGCGTACGTGCCTTCCAGTTTAGCGCAGGCGAAGCGTCGATGCGGGCGCGCTTTGGGGCCACGGCATTCTGTAAAGGCTTTGTCAGGGGGAATGGTTTTCCGAACAATGGGGTTGACATGTCAAACCCCCTCATCAAGAATACGGGCGGATTAAAAAGGGGTACGAGATACCCAAAGTGCGCTGCGCTCAGCCTTTAGGAGGTGTGCCATGGAAGGCAGTCCTAGTCGAAAAACCTGCATGTCGCCCTCGGCACGCCGCGAGGACTCCGCACACGCATAAACGCCACCGGCAGATCGCCAAAACCACCGCAAAGCGCGCTGCACCCTTTGTGGGCTCAAGAGCTTGACGTGAGCGACATCTAGGTTTTTTGAAGCAAATACGACACGTACGCTAACTCCCCTCAACAAGGAGGACCCTATGCTGATGCTCAAAACCGTCACGGTACTCGAAGCCATCTCCAAGCGCCGCCGCACGGCGCGCCCTGCCGCTCGCACCGGCCTGTCCAAGAACACCATATTCGCCGCCACCCATAGCGCCGAGGACGCTCTCGTACTGCTTGACGCCACGGCAAACGGCCTCACCGCCGAGCAGGCAACCGAGCGCCTGGATGCCGCCGGCCCCAACACCATCGAAGCGCCGACCAAGACGCTCGCCCGCCGCATCGCCGACGCGTTCATCGATCCCTTCGCCGGCATCCTCGCCGCGCTCGCGCTGGTCTCACTCTACATCGACGTGCTCGCCGTGCCCGAGCCGCAGCGCGACCCCTCCACGGTCATCGTCATCAGCATCATGCTGCTGGTATCGGGCGGCATGAAGTTTATCCAGGAAGCCCGCAGCGGCAATGCGGCAGAGGCCCTCAAGGACCTGGTCTCCAACACTTGCACCGCCCTGCGCGACGACGAGCGCATCGAGATCCTCTTCGACGAGCTCGTCCCCGGCGATGTGATCCGCCTCTCTGCCGGCGATATGGTGCCAGCAGATGCCCGCGTCATCACCGCGCGCGACCTGTTTGTCATCGAGTCCGCACTCACCGGCGAGAGCGAGGCAGTCGAGAAGACCGCTGCCGTCACCGTCGTCGAGGGTGCCGACGGCTCCGCGCCGCCACTCTCTGCCTGCAAGAACATCGTCTTTACCGGCACCTCCGTGCAAAACGGCACCGCCATGGCGCTTGTCGTTGCCACCGGCTCGGACACCTACCTGGGCGGCATCGCCAAGATACTCAACGGGCGCGGCGAAAAGAGCGCGTTTGACCGCGGCGTCTCGAGCGTCTCCATGTTGCTCGTACGCCTCATGCTCGTTATGGCGCCGGCCGTCTTTGCCATCAACGCCGCCACCAAGGGCAACGTCATCGACGCGCTGCTGTTCGCCACGAGCGTGGCCGTGGGCATCACGCCGCAGATGCTCCCCGTCATCGTGACCACGAGCCTGTCGCAGGGCGCCAAGGACCTCGCCCGTCGCCAGGTTATCGTCAAGGAGCTGCCGGCGATTCAAAACCTGGGCGCCATGGACGTCCTGTGCTGCGACAAGACCGGCACCCTCACCGAAGACCGCATCGTGCTCGAGCGCTACCTCAACACCGATGGCAACGAGGACGCGCGCGTACTGCGCCATGCGTTTTTGAACAGCTTCTTCCAGACCGGCCTCAAAAATCTTATCGACCTGGCCGTAATCGACCGTGCCGATGTGACACCCTCGACCGTCGCACCCGATTCCATGCTGGGCCAGAGCCTGCGCGACCGCTACACCAAGGTCGACGAGGTTCCCTTCGATTTCTCGCGCCGTCGCCTGAGCGTAGTTGTCTCCGACGCCCAAGGCAAAACCCAGATGGTTACCAAGGGAGCTGCCGAGGAAATGCTCGAGATCTGCTCCTTTGTCGAGGTCGATGGCATCGCCCGGCCGCTCGCCGAAGACAAGCTCGCCCAGATTCGCAAGCAGGTCGCCGATCTTAACGCCGAGGGCCTGCGCGTGATTGCCGTGGCACAGAAGACCGATCCGCGCTGCGTGGGCGAGTTTGGCATCGCCGACGAATGCGACATGGTGCTGATGGGCTTTTTGGCCTTCCTCGATCCGCCCAAAGCAAGTGCCGCGGGAGCCGTCGCCACGCTCGAAGCCAAGGGCGTGGCGGTCAAGGTCCTGACCGGCGACAACGACCGCGTCGCCGCCACCGTCTGCGAGCAGATTGGTATCGATGCGAGCAACGTCTTGCTCGGCTCCGAGATCGATGCACTCGATGACGCCGAGCTTGCCGAGCGCGCCGAGAAAACCCACCTCTTCGCCAAGCTCTCGCCACTGCAGAAGGCACGCCTGGTGCGCGTCATGCGCGAGATGCTCGACCGCACCGTGGGCTTTATGGGCGACGGCATCAACGACGCCGCCGCCATGCGTGCGAGCGATTGCGGCATCTCAGTCGATTCGGCCGTCGACATTGCCAAGGAATCCGCCGATATCATCTTGCTTCAGAAGGACTTGGGCGTGCTCGAACGCGGAATCATCGAAGGCCGCCGCACCTACGGCAACCTGCTCAAGTACCTCAAGACCACAGTGAGCTCCAACTTTGGCAACGTGCTGTCCGTGACCGTCGCGAGCCTGTTCTTGCCGTTTTTGCCCATGAGTGCCCTACAGCTGGTGCTGCTGTCGCTGGTCTACGAGATCGTGTGCATCGCGCTGCCGTGGGACACCGTCGATGACGCCTGGACTGCCCGCCCGCGTGCCTGGGACGCCGCGTCCATCAAGGGCTTTATGCTCGAGCTGGGCCCCGTGAGCTCGCTGTTTGACATCGTGACCTTCGCCGCGCTCTTCTTTGTGGTGTGCCCCGCCACCGTGGGCGCAAGCTGGTCCGAGCTCTCCGGGACGGGCAACGTCGCGGGTATGGCGACCTTCGCTGCACTCTTCCAGAGCGGCTGGTTTGTCGAGTCCATGTGGTCGCAGACACTCGTGGTCCACATGCTGCGCTCCCCGCATCTGCCGAGCCCACGTGACCACGCCGCGCCGGCACTGTGCGCTCTCACCGTGCTAGGCCTGGCGCTTGTCACCTGGCTGCCGGCAAGCCCCATCGCCGATGCGCTCGGCCTCATGACGCTGCCCACGAGCTTTTTTGGGCTGCTCATTGGCATCGTTACCGCCTATATCGCGCTCACCCAGCTGGCAAAGCGCCGCTACATTGCCCGCCACGGCGAGCTGCTGTAGCGAGCAGACGGAAAACACCCTGCCAGCTGCCGTTGCCACTACCACAGCTGCCAACGCCTCTGCCGCTGCCGCAGTCTGTCCCCTCAGCAGTTGCGGTGGAATAGTTCCTGTTTAAAGCCCCATGACTTTGATTTAGGGACTATTCCACCGCAACTTATTGGAGGATTAGCTAGTCCTTGGGCGTCCAGGACCAGAAGAAGTTGATAAGGGCCACACGTGAGGTGGTGCCGGTCTTTTTGTTGATCGAGGAAATGTGACGGTAGAGCGTTGAGCGCGAAAGGAAGAGCGTTGCGGCGATGTCCTGAACGCTCTGGTCCGAAACGACCAAGACCTCAAGAATATCGCGCTCGCGCTCTGTAAGCCCAAAGGCGGCAACGAAGGCATCGAGGCACTCATCGGGCGTGAACTCCGCTGCCTCCACGGGCGCGGGGTCGGAGCATGTGGGCGCAAGATCCCCACCAAGATCGTCGGTGGCAAGCGGCAGGCCATCCTGCATCACGGCATCATCGGCTCGTTGCCCCAACTGCCCCAGCAGCGTAATCGCAATGCCCACAAACATCACGAGCGCCGCACCGACCGCAGCCAGCACGTTTTGACTCGAGATAATCGCCACCGCCGGCGCCGTCACGAGCATCGAGCACACGTTGTTGACGACGCGACCCATGCACGGCCAAAAATATGACCAGCGCGCATAGAGCGAGACGGCGGCATATTTTGTGGTAAAGAACACCACGAAAAAGCCCGAGCCCAGATAAAAAATGATCGTGGCAGCGAGCTCGTTGCCACCATTGCCGTCGACGATGAGCACAAAGAACGAAAGCGTGGACAGTATGGCGGCACATGTCATGCCGATATTCATATACGAGCGGCCGTGCAGGTCAAATAGTGCGCCAGCGACCAACGAGCTCACGACAAGCAGCAGGCGCGGCCAATCGCCCAAATCGACGGCTCCGACAGCATGCAAGGTCGTGAAGCCCGCGTTGAGAGCGGCGAATACGCTGGAAAGATACGCCGTCGCCACGGTCAGGCGAACTACGGCGCGACGGAATGCCGCCTTTGCCTCGGGATCGTCATGCCACTTGGCGCCATATTCCAGAGCATCTACCGAAAGCCCGGCAGCACTGGGTTCAAAGTTGGGGTCGGACTCGTCGCGCAGCTTGGCGCGTCGGGCACCGTGGAGCAACGCCACCTGCGCGATCGCACAGACGACCAGAACAGCCTGCTGAGGAATACCGACAGGCATCACCATGTGGTTGATCACCTGTACCAGAACGCCCATGGCATAGGAAAGTGCGGCGGCGCGCGCCAGGCAGGGCGTCTGCGCAAAACGCCGCGCAAGATTGGCATGGGCGGTCGATCCGCAATAGCCCAGGGCGCAGCACGCCACCAGGCCGCCGGCAATTACTACCTCAAACCGCACTGCCGTAATCATCAGCAGCAACACCGATACCAACAGCACGCCTGTAATATCGCTCGTCGCATCGATCGTCTGGGGAAGGCGATAGTACAGAAATGGGCGCACGAAAAAGCCAATCACGCTCGCGCCGACAACGATGCTCTCGTAGATGACAACCTCACTCGATGGCACGAACTCGGCTATGCGCACATCAAAGAGATACTCGCACGCCAAAAACGTGAAGAAGAACAGCGCCAGGCATATAATCTCCCGAATGCCCCGACGCAGATATGCGGTTGTGTCTCCCATGCCCCTCATGGTTAACCCCCGGCCGCTCAATTGTCTGGAATTCCATTTTAATAAAGAACCAGTCTCAATATCGAAGCCAGGCTCGAAATGTTGCCAATTCGACCCCAGCCGTCCACATCACGCCGCGATTTTGAGCCGCATGGACCAGAAGGGACGCGCGCGATCTCTAGCTCGGCCAGGAGTGTCCCCAACTACCACTCATTTAAGTACGTCCCCAATGAGTGCAATGCCCAATGAGTGGCCCAATGAGTGGCCGAAGGGTGTCCCCGGCGACTAGTCGTTTAAGAACGTCCCCAACGACTAATCAAAAATGGGCCATGTGTCCCAGTTGTGGAGACTCCTTGAGCCGTCTGGGTATCGCGAAGGATCGCGCACTCCCCCATCATCAAAAGTGACACACGCTACCAGTTGATGGGAGGCAGCCATGGGCTTCTTTGACAAGATGTTTGAGAAGAAAGAGTGCGCGATTTGCGGTACCGAGCTGGGACTTCTAGGTAAGACAAAAATCAATGAGGGCTACCTGTGCAAAGAGTGCGCCGGCAAGCTCTCCCCCTACTTCCACGGCTATCGCTCCAGCACCGCGGACGATATCCGTGAGCAACTCGCCTACCGCGAGGCCAATGCCGAGCGCTTGGCGTCGTTCAACCCCACGCGTACGCTTTCTGCCGGGCGCACCAATATTATGCTTGATGAGGACGCGGGCCTGCTGATCATCACTTCGCAGAGCCGCTGGCGCGACGCCAATCCCGACATCATCGAGTTCTCGCAGGTACTCGGCTGCGATATGGATATCGACGAGCAGCGCACCGAGATCTATCGCGAGACCAAGGACGGCGAGCGCGAGAGCTACAACCCGCCGCGCTACGACCTGGATTACGACTTTAATCTGACCATCCATGTCAACACACCGTACTTTACCGAGATCAACCTGCGCGTGAACGACTCCACCATCGATCAGCGCGGCTCCATCGAATACCGCGAGGCCAAGCGCCAGGCAACCGAGGTCCGCGATGCGCTGGTGCAGCTGCGCCAGGAGACGCGCGACAGCGTCGTGGCCGCCAAGGCCCCCAAGACCGCGGTGACCTGCCCCTTCTGCGGAGCCACCACCATTCCCGATGCCAGCGGGCGCTGCGAATACTGCGGCGGCGCCATCGGCGCATAGCCCCCGGCACGGAAAGGACCGATCATGGCCTTCGAGAGCGTTAACTATCAGTGCCCTGCCTGCGGTGGCCCCTTGCATTTTGCCAGCGCCGAGCAAAAGCTCGTCTGCGACTACTGCGACTCGCGCTTTGAAGTCGAAGAAGTCGAGGCCCTCTATCGCGAGCGCCAGGACAAAGCCGACGCCAAAGCCGATGCGGCAGCCGCAGCACCCAAGCCCGCCGCCGACGCTGCGGTGCAGGAGCTCGCCCAAAACGCCGGCTATATCTGCTCGTCGTGCGGCGCCGAGCTCGTGTCCGACGGCACCGTCGCCGTCACCACCTGCCCGTACTGCGGCAACTCCGCCGTGGCGCCCGGCCAGCTCTCTGGCGACTTCTCGCCCGACCTGGTGATTCCGTTTAAGCTCGGGCGCGACGACGTCACGGCCGCACTCAAGGAACACTACAAGGGCAAGATCTTGCTGCCCAAGAGCTTTGTCACCGGCAACCACATCGACGAGGTCCAAGGTGTCTACGTGCCGTTTTGGCTCTACGGCGCCCGCGTTGACGGCGAAGTGTACTTTGACGCGACCAACGAGACCGTGACCGAGGAATCCGACCGCACCGTCACGACCACCGACCACTACGATGCCTATCGCAAGGGCAATATCTCGTTTAAGCGCGTGCCCTTCGACGGATCGTCCAAGATGCCCGACGGCCACATGGACGCCATCGAGCCGTTTGACTACGACGCACTGCGTCCGTTCTCGGTCGCATATATGCCCGGCTACATCGCCAACCGTTACGACGAGGACTGCGAGACCTGCAAGGCGCGCGCCGAGCGTCGTATGGAAGAAAGCACGATCTCGGCCCTGCGCGAGACCGTCGTCGACGAATACGACGACGCCACGGTCGAAAGCAAGCAGCTCGACTACACCTGGGAAGACAGCGACTACGCCCTGTTCCCCGTCTGGATGCTCTCCACCTCGTGGAACGGCAAGAGCCACCTGTTTGCCATGAACGGCCAGACCGGCCGCTTGGTCGGCGAGCTCCCCTGCTCCAAGCCCAAACTCGTCATCGCCTCGGTGCTGTTCTTTGTGATCGGATTTATTCTCTCCCAGATTCTCTTTATGGGGGAATACGCCTTCGATCCGGATTACCTCACCTTTGATATCGAGGGCATCCTCATCAACATCATCGCGCCGCTGATCATCGTAATCATCGGAGACGTGCTGCTGGTAGGCCAGCTCAAAACGGCCAACGAGGCCACCCACGCCGACGAGTACTGCGGCGAGCTCGACCTGACCGAGAAGCACGACACCTTCAGCCACACCGAGACCACCGTTGTCATGAAAGACGACAAGGACGACTAAGCAATTCAACCAATACCACCCGGCCTCTGACGAGAAAGGAAGATCACCATGGGACTCTTGAAAGCTGGATTGGGAGCTGCCGGCGGCGTCATGGCCGACCAGTGGAAGGAATTTATCTACTGCGAATCGATGCCTGCTGACGTCTTGGCCTGCAAGGGCAGCAAGCGCACCGGCAGCCGCAGCTCCAACACGCGCGGCGAGGACAACGTCATCTCCAACGGCTCGGTCATCGCCGTCAACGACGGCCAGGGCATGCTCGTGGTGCAAAACGGCAAGATCATCGAAGTCGCGCTGGAGCCCGGTGAGTTCGTCTTCGATACCGGCAGCGAGCCGAGCGTCTTTAGCGGCAACCTGGGCGACTCCATCAAGGAGACCTTTGCCAATATCGGCAGCCGCTTTACCTTTGGCGGCGATGCGGGCAAAGACCAGCGCGTCTACTTCATCAACACCAAGGAGATCATCGGCAACAAGTACGGCACTGCCTCGCCCGTTCCCTTCCGCGTGGTCGATAACAACATTGGTCTGGACGTCGACATCTCCGTGCGCTGCAACGGCGAGTATTCGTACCGCATCACCAACCCGCTGCTGTTCTACACCAACGTATGCGGCAACGTGACCGATAGCTACACGCGCGACAAGATCGACAGCCAGCTTAAGTCCGAGCTGCTCACCGCCCTGCAGCCCGCCTTTGCCAAGATCTCGGAGATGGGTATCCGCTACAGCGCCATCCCCGGCCACACCACCGAGCTCGCCCGCGCGCTCAACGAGGTCCTCTCTGCCGACTGGCGTGACCTGCGCGGCGTCGAGATCGTGAGCTTTGGCGTCAACTCCATCGCCGCCTCGCAAGAAGACGAGCAGATGATCAAGGACCTGCAGAAGGCCGCGGTCATGCGCGATCCCACCATGGCGGCAGCCAACATTGCCAGCGCCCAGAGCGATGCGATGCGCGCGGCAGCCGCCAACCCCAACGGCGCGATGGCAGGCTTTATGGGCATGGGCATGGCAGGTGGCATGGGCGGCATGAACGCCAGCCAGCTGTTCGCCGCCGGCCAGGCACAGCAGCAGGCCGCTCCGCAGCCGGCTCCGGCTCCCGCCCCCGCACCGGCTCCCACCGCCGCACCTGCGGCCGGCGCATGGACCTGCAGCTGCGGCGCCACCAACACCGGCAAGTTCTGCTCCGAGTGCGGCAGTCCCGCACCCGCCCCGGCACCGGCCAAGTGGTTCTGCCCCAACTGCGGCAGCGAAAACGGCGGCAAGTTCTGCAGCAACTGCGGAACGCCTAGGCCCTAGCCCCTCTATCTGGTAATTGGCGGGGGGTCCGCCACCCCCGCATTTGCTTCTATGGGTTTCGTTCGATAAAGGAGGACACCATGAAGACAACGTTCAAAAAGTCCGCACTCGCATTCCTGACATGCGTCCTGGCGCTCGCCTTTGCCCTGACAGGCTGCAGCGGCGGCGGCAAGGACCCCAAGGCCGACTTCGTCGGCAGCTGGAAGTTCTCGGGTGGAACCGTAGAGGGCGAAGAGCTGACCGACGAGTACATGGATATGCTCGAGGAGGGGGGGGCGTCCACTGTATCCTGGTCCTCGATGAGGACGGCACGGGCGCCCTCGACCTGTTCCTTGAGGTCATCGACCTTAAGTGGGAGGCCAAGGATGCCACAACCGCAACCATCACTGCCGAAGGCGAATCGCAGGATATGACGCTCGAGGATGGCAAGCTCGTCCTTAAAATGGAAGACGACAAGCTTATCTTCACCAAGTCCGACAAGGATCTGTCCGGTACGGTGAAGAAGGATCGCGAGAACGCCGAGAAGGAAGAGGAGATCGATGAGGCCGTCGAAGACGACGATGTCCAGAACGTCGAAATCTCCCCCGCCGTCACCGTCGCCGATGACGATCTGTGCACCATCACCATCACCGAGAAATTCAAGGATGACTGGGGCGACATCGGCTTTGTCGTCAACATCACCAACAAGAGCGACAAGGACCTGACCTTCTACGCTCCCTCCGGCAAGACCAACGTCAACGGCACCATGAAGGAACCCTGGTTCTCGGCTAACTTGATGCCTGGCACCAACGCCACCGAGGAGTTCACGTTCTCGAGCGGCGAGCTTGACAGCCTTGACGACCTGGTCAATACGACCATCGGCATCGACGCCTACCTGACCGATTCCTACGAGGACGTCGCCTCCTACAGCGCAACCATCGCGTAGCGACAGACACCGATAGCCGCGGATTGGCGGACACATCCGCGCACATGCCAGGCGGGGCCGCGGGAAATGATCCTGCGGCCCCGCCGCTTTATGCCGACAGCACTGCCCATACAAGCAGGTCGCCCGCCGTTTTTAGATGCAAAACGGCGGGCGACCTATCTTCGGCGTTGGAGCACGGGCGGCACACCGACTACGGGCGCTCCATGTTGGGGACGATGCTGCCTTCGGTCACCGCATGCACGGCAAGACGCATGATGTTGTCGTAGCCGGTCTTGCTCAGGATCTCCGAAATGCGGCGCTTGATGGTGCCCTCGCTCATAAACAGCTCGGCCGCGATCTCGCGGCGGCTCTTGCCCTCGCAGGCAAGGCGCAAAATCGACAGCTCGACATCGTCGAGTGCCGCCGTGCCCGAAAAAATGCTCTCGGGCGGCTTGGGAAACGTGCAATAGCCCGCCAGCGTGGAGCGCATCACGGCGAACAGCTCGTCGATACCGACGTTCTTGTACACAAAGCTATCGACGCCCGCCTCGCGCGCCTGGTCCACAAAGGTGATCTCGGGCATGCCGGTCATGATAATGATGCGACACTCGGGCAGCCGCTCCTTGATGCGCGCCGCCGCCACGATGCCGTTTGAATCGTGTTCGGTGCACACGTCCATCAGTATCATGTCCGGGCGCTCCTTGAGCGCGACACCCAAGGCCTCGGAGGCATCGGCAATCGCGGCGACGACGGTCATATCGGGCTGGTCGCCAACGGAGCGCGCCAGGCTCTCGCGCAGGATGGCCTGGTCTTCGACTATAAGGACGCGGATCATGAGCTTCTCCTTTGGGACGTATCGTTGGCGTTAAGCGGAATGGATACCGTAAGCGTAAAGGGCGGGGCGGCGTGGACCTCTAGGCTGCCACCCAGATCTTGCGCGACATGCCTCATACCTGGGATACCCGTTCCCTCGCGATACGATACGGGGGCCGGAGACCCGTCGTTAGAAATCGTCATGCGCGCGACGGCGCCAGCATCCGCCCCCTCCTGCCACAGACGCACGTGGACCCGATGCGCCTGCGCATGCTTGGTGGCATTGGTCGAGGCCTCGCGGATAATCTGCAGAAAGGCTGCGGCGACACGCGCGTCCTCAGGCAGCGCCCCCTCAACATCGATCTGCACACTCACCAGGCCAAAAGCATGGACAATATCACCCAGCCGCTCTGCAGGCTCGCTGGCACCACCACTGCGCAAATCGGCGGCAATTGAGCGTAGCAACGGGTCGATCTGCTCGAGCGACTCATCGTCCAGACGCCCCTCCTCCAAATAGCGATGAAGAATGGACAGGCGCTGCCCGATCACATCGTGAACGCGGGCGCGCATACGTAGGTAGGCCGCATTGTCGGCAACCTTTTTAACTTCTTCGATCTGGGACTGGAGCTCTTGGCCCGCAAGCTCAAGCAGGTGGTTTGCTTGCACCAAGCGGTCGTAGGCGTGTGCGTATTCCGTCACGTCCAGTCCGATAATGCGCTCAAAGAGGCGGCCCGAAACCATAACTTCGTCGTGCACAAATAGGCGAATCTCGGCGGGAGAAATCTCGATCACCGCGCGAGCCTCACCAAAACGGTCCAAGTTAATCCGCACACGGTTCCTACTGCTTTCGGGCATTTGCATGCTAAGTTTGCGCAGGTCGTTCCATGTGCTGCTCATGTCACCTAGATCGGTTGGCATATGAAGTTCCACCAGGTTTTTGCGCATGCAGCGGTTCATGAGCAGCGGACGGCCCCTCGGGTCCAGATACAGGATGCCCACGGGAATCACGTTGATGGTCTCGATCGTCGAGAACGCGGTGATGTCCTCTTGGCGGTTACGGACGTCCATCAAGAGCGCCGCGATAGAACGGAACAGGAAGAACGCTCCTTCCGCGATAAGGACAACGGTCCACGCCGAGCCCATAACAACAACCATTGGCGGCGTTACGGCGGCGACGAGCAACAGTTCGGCCAGCATGACGGGGCGACGATAGCGCACCATAAGCACCGCGCCGTAGGCAAAGATTGCGGCATTGAGCCACAGCGCTCCGCCCATTGCCCTGGCACAAACGTCAAGCGGCGCCACCAGATACGAGCCAGACGACGCGAATAAGATGAGCGCCGAAATCATCAGGTGAAGCACAAGGCTCGCCTCGTAGGCGCAAATCACCTTACGGTTATAGGACGAGCGGCGCGATGAGATGAGCGGGACGTGGATCGTCTGCAGACACGCAGCCAGGGCAAAGACAACATCGAGCGCAACGATTTGGGGAAGGATGAGCGAAATCTGCATCGTCACTCACCCGCCCTCGCATCAAGACGATCATGCGCAGCCGGCCGGACTCGCCCTCAAGGCGATATGCCACGTTGCGCCCTTGCAAAGCGCTTTCGAGCTCTTGCGCAGCGGGTGTCTGCGAAAGATCCTCCTCGTCGTTGGAGAAAAGCGTGGCACGCAACTCGACACTGCACCGATCATGGTCGCCCAAGTGATACATAAGCGCCGGATGGTCGGTGGTGTAGGCAAAAAACGCAAAGTCATACACGCAGTCGTACAGGGCGCTTACCGTACTGGCGTGCATCGGGCGCCGTATGGCGATAATCGAGGCGCAATCGATATCGATGGTGCGCAGGTCGCTTGCGAGCTCGTTGGCAATGAGCTGAATGCGGTCGCGATCAAAACCGCTCTCCCCGTGCTGCGCCAACGTGAGCGACCCCTTGCGCTTGCAATAGGCGACGAGCATCTTGGCGCGCTGCAGCATGCGGTAACGCTCGTGCGAAGACGCTTCGTCGGTCAACGGCGGCAGCGAGCTCAGCAGGTCGTACATCCCTTCGAGCGCGCGGGCAAGCGCCTGGTCCACGTCTTGGACCAGCAAGGTCTCGGCCTCTTGATCTGCCAGGTGCGTCTTAAGGTCGTAGTCGGCGGCGAGCAGCTCATTTTGACGCTGCAGCTCCATGCGACGATGTGCCAGTTCACGGTTAAGCTCGTTGAGCTCCGACACGTCTTGGGCAAGCAGGGCCGATCCGCCCAGCAGCGGAAAGGCACGGTACATCACATCGGGATCGGACGCCACGGCAAAGGCATGGGCGCGGCCGTGCTCCTGGGTTTGCAACTCCTCGCGCACGCCTACCGGCGTTGGCTTTGACACCGGCGTGGCATAGACCTCCTGCAGGTCGCGCGTTAGAACTTTGAGGTCAAGCGGCAAGGTGTCGAAGATGCCGGCGATGTCGTGATACGACGGAATGACACCGCAATCAAGACAGATTTCCATCGCCACCACGCACAGGACGCAATAGACGAGCGAAAAGTTGAGCCTCCATGCCCAGGGCACACGCAGAGCATATGAGATGGCAAAGAAAGCGCCACCCAGCAGCACGAGCGCCGCCGTGCCTGAAAAACGTTGGATGCGAAAGGACGAGGACCGA
>UQIS01000006.1 GCA_900541245.1 uncultured Collinsella sp. | reverse complement strand
GTCCTGCGTAAGTCTGAAATCACATTATGTGCTTTCCTTTGCGTGCGGAACTCGCGACAAACTTCATGCCCTCCGGTCGGACCCGGGAGCTGGGGTAACTTATTCGGGCCCGGCATTCAGAAAAGTCAGTGCAGCAAAATGGCGATGCGGATGGGATGCACAAGATAGGGGCACGTTGTTGGGACGCACTCTTTTAAGTTGCGGTGGAATAGTTCCTGTTTTTGGGCTTGAAGGCCGATTTTAGGGACTATTTCACCGCAACTGAGGGGTGGGATGTGGGGCTAACGCTCGTAAATGAGGTTACCTGCCAGATAGGTTGCCTGAACCTTGGTAGCCTGGAGCTCTTGGGGGTCGGTGGTGAGCGGGTTTTGGTACAGGGCTACCAGGTCGGCGTATTTGCCGGGCTCTAGGCTGCCGAGGTTTCGCTCGTCGCCTGCCGCGTAGGCGCTGCCCAGGGTGTAGTTGCGCAGGGCAGTTGCCGCGTCGATACGCTCGCTGGGGAGCCAGCCGCCCTCGGGCCAGTGGCTGCGGGGGTCTTGGCGCGTGATGGCCGTGTAGAGCACGTTCATGCTGGTAACGGCTGTGATGGGGCTATCGGTACCGAAAGCTTGGCGGATGCCGCGCTGCTTATAGGTCGCAAACGGCCACATGATGCGGCTGCGTTCCAAGCCCAGATCGCGCTCCGGGCCACCCGGGTCGAGCGTGATGTGGCAAGGCTGGCTCGAGGCAATGACGTTGAGCTTGCGCAGACGATCGATGTCCTGAGGCAGCAGATTCTCCAAATGCTCGAGCGTGTTATGACCGTGCGGGGGCAGACCGTAGAGCTCTGCCGCCTCCTCAAAGATATCGAGCGCAGCATGGATGGCACCGTCGCCGATAACGTGGATGCGCACGGTGTGGCCGCGTTCGGCTGCCGCAAGGACCAGCTTGCGCATGCGCTCGACAGGAACGGTCAGGCGACCCTGGTCGCCCGGGAAGCGCGGGTTGGTATAGGGCTCGGTGAGATATGCGGTATGTTCGCTCGACACGCCGTCGAAGAACTGTTTAAATCCTGGCGCCGAGAGCAGCGCGTTGTTCGCGTAGCGGGTCTGGAGTTCTTCCAAGCGCGATTGGTCATCCAGCAGCGTGGGAAACAGATGGGCGCGAATGCCCAGCTTGCCGGCGGCCTGCAGCCTGTCGTAAACATCGTCGCGAATAAAGTCGCAGCCCGGCATGGGCATGAGCGACATATCGCAGATTGAGGTGATGCCTTGCTCGGCCATACGCTTCATCTGGTCGGCGTAAGCGCTCGCGATGCGGTCCTCGCCCAGCCACTCCAGGCAGCGCGGCAGCAGCTGCATAGCAGCTGCCTCGTGGGCGATACCCGTAAGTTCACCGTTTGAGTCTTTGTCATAACTGCCACCCGCCGGAGGTTCGCTGTCGCGCGTCACGCCGAGGGCTTCGAGTGCGCGGCTGTTGAGCCACAGGGTATGCCCATCGCCCGAATACATAACACAGGGGCGATCGGGAAATGCCGCATCGAGGGAGGCCTTGGTAGGGTGCTCGGGCGGATCCCAACGGTAATCGCGCCAACCCTGGGTCACGACCCAGGCGTCATCTGGCAGGCCCTGGGAAAACTCGAGCGCATGCTGCACCAGTGACGCCTCGGACGTGCCCATATCCATGAGCATGTACGGCGAGGAACCGACCGAGGTATGGAAGAAGTGCAGATGAGCGTCATGGAAACCAGGGCAGACAAACTGCTCGCCGTAATCGACCACCGGCGTGGCGGCAGGTGCGGCGGCAATCACGTCATCGGGCGCACCGACTGCGACGATGCGATCGCCTGCAATGGCAATCGCCAGCTCGCGGGCGGCATCGATACCGTCTTGGGCGGTAAAAACGTTCTTGGAGCGGATAATCCGATCGATATGTTGCATGGGCATCCCCATCTCTGGCAGGAAATTCAACACCCCCGAGTGTACTCCCCCGCCCTTGTAGCAAAACCCCAAGCGGCAAACGGCAACTTTGCCAGCCCTAGCGGCAGGTGGCATACTGGAGAGAGCCTGTACGATTTTGCGATCAACCCAGCAAGGAGCAAATCGACCATGACGAAGACCAAGGCACAGCAAATTATGGCGGCAACCGAGGTTCGCGCGGCAGACGACGTCACCGCGGCCATCCGAGATATCGCCGCCGAGTTTGAACCCTACATCATCAAGCAGCGCCGACACTTCCATAAGCACCCGGAGCTGAGCCTTGCCGAGGAGCGCACGACTTCCGACATCGCCAACCAGCTCGACGCCATGAATATCCCCTACGAGCGTCCGCTCAAGACGGGCTTGGTGGCAACGCTTCGCGGCACCGCGCCCGACGCCTATCGCGAGGACGGCACGCCGCGCCGCCGCATCCTGCTGCGCGCCGATATCGATGCCCTGCCCGTCACCGAGCAGACCGGCGAGGAGTTCGCCAGCGTCAATGAGGGTTGCATGCACGCCTGCGGTCACGACTGCCACATCGCCATGATGCTCGGCACACTGCAAATCCTGCGCCACATGACCGATGACATCCACGGCGAGATTCGCATCGTGTTCCAGCCCAGCGAGGAAAACGGCCAGGGCGCGAAACTCATGATCGGCACGGGTGTGCTCGACGGCGTCGACGGCGCCTACGCCGCACATATCTGGAGCGAGGTCGATGCCGGCACCGTAAGCTGCGAGCCCGGCCCGCGCATGGCAAACACCGACTGGTTCCGCATCGACGTCCGCGGCACCTCGTGTCACGGCGCCATGCCCCAGCGCGGCCACGACGCCGTTATGGTTGCCGCCGAGATCGTCAACGCCCTGCAGACCATCGTTTCGCGCGAGATCAGCCCCTACGAGCCAGCCGTCATCACCGTCGGCGAGCTGCATGGCGGAACCGCGCGCAACGTTATCGCCGGCACGGCGTACCTCGCCGGCACGGTGCGCACCTATGGCGACAAGACGCATGAGGAGATGCCCGAGCTTATGCGCCGCATCGTGGAGCATACCGCGGCCGCCTTGGGCGCCGAGGCAGAGCTCACCGACTACACCATCGCCAACTACAAGGTCGAAAACGACGCAGCCTCGAGCGAGCGCTGCCGTCAGGCTGTAATCAAGTGCCTGGGCCCCACCGGTCAAGGCCATTACCGTGGCACGCTTTCGGGCGAGGATTTTTCGGAGTACCTGCGCCGCGTACCGGGCGTGCTCGCCTTTGTAGGTACGCGCAACCCCAAGATTGGCGCCACGTACGCCCAGCATTCCTGCTTTTACAAGATTGACGAGTCGGTACTGGCCAAGGGTTCCATGGTGGCCGCCCAGTATGCCATCGACTTTTTGGCCGAGCCCACGCAAGAGGAGCTCGACGGCCCCACGATCGCCGCGGTTGCCGAGACCAACCCCGACTTGGCCGCCAAGCTGCGCTCTGCCAAGGCAACGGCCGCCGAGGCGCGCGACGCCATGCACGATGCTCGCACCGCCCGCCATGCTGCAATCAAGGGCATCCACGACGCACGCGCTGCTGCACGCCACGAGGAGAAGCACGACGAGTAGCCGTCACGCCCACCCATAACAACCTGGCTAGAGCAAAGCGGGGGCGGACGTTATCTCAACGTTCGCCCCCGCTTATATGTCGACCGTTTTTCTAGCGTGTCCTCCGTCACGCCAGGTAAGAGCGAAGGATGGTGAGCCAGCGTGGGGGTTCGAGGTGGATGATATCGTCGGGAACTCCGGCGGGCGCATGGCCGCCAAAGAGCAGACCGGCATCTGCCGGATTGATGAGGCGCACGATCCATACGGCGACGACCAGCACGCACAACACGGTGACCGCAATGTCGATACCACGCTTTAGCTTGCTCGATGCCGCCTCCTCGCGCACGAACGCGAGCACAAACGCAATCGGCACCACCCAAAACAGCGGATGGTAGGCAAAGGCTGCCGCAAAATCGAGGCGCAGCGCCGCCAACCACGCCCTCGTCATGCCGCATCCCGGACAGGGGATGCCCGTCATCAGGCGAAACACGCAGCCGATATCGAGCAGGTAGAGTGCGAGCCAGGCGACAAAGAGTGCGCCGATGCAAGAAAGGGCGCGGCGAATGAGTTCCGCCGCGCCCTTATGTCCCTGAGTATTACTCACGACGACTTGATCGTTAGGCACGCACGCCGAGACGGGTGTTGTAGACCGTAGCCATGGCGTTGGTGTTCTTGATGATGATGTTCATGGCAAAGATGGGACCAAGGCCGCACAGGAGCGCACCGACAATCTGCCACATAAGAATGGTGGTGCCGTTCTCCTGGAACACCAAGCCATAGCGAGGGGCGTTGGCCTGCAGGCGGTTACCGATCTTATAGTACCAGTAGAGGGCATAGAAACCGCAGGTCACAAACGACAGCAAGATGAACGCGGCAATGCCCGGCGTGGAATCGCCATCCTCCTGGCACATGGTATTGATGTCGCGAGCCAGGCAGTAGAGGAAGTAATACGAATAGATGCCGCAGGTCACGATAGAAAGCAGGAGCCAGCCAATCACGCCACGGTCGGTCTTAATCGGAGCATAGCCCATCGGGGCAGGTGCAGGCTGCTGAGCATACTGCTGCTGGCCGGTGTACTGCTGCTGCCCGGCGTACTGCTGCTGAGGCTGAACTGCCTGAACCGGAGTGGGCTGAATCTGCGTGGGCTGAGGCGCGGGCTGCGGCTGAGGAGTCGGCTGGGGCGCAGGCTGAGGAGCAGCAGGAGCGGCACCAATAGGAGATCCGCAAACCGGGCAGAATTTGGCATCATCCGAAATGGGAGAACCACAAGTGGGACAGAACATAAGCTTCTCCTTTTCCTAAGGCGTTGCACGCCTTCAAACCTTACACGACTATGTTCTCAACAATAGCCGCGACGTTGTTGCGCAACATTGACCAATTTCCGAGAATTTTTACTGCAACCGTTTCCCAGGCATTTTCTTGCTTCCGCAGTAAAAAAGGCACCCCGGGCTCAGTTACCCAGGGCGCCTCGACCGACTATTCGGTTTGATTGTTTTCGGCAGCAGGACTATCGCCCGGCTCATCCGCCGGCGTGGCAACGGCATTCCAATCGGGTTCCGCAGGCGTCGCCTCGGGCGCCGGTGCGGGTGCAGGCGCGGGCGCCGGGGCAGGCGCGGGCGCCGGGGCAGGCGCCGGTGCGGGTGCAGGGGCAGGTGCAGGTGCCGGAGCAGGTGCAGCACCAGTGGCGGCCGTGGGATTGAATCCCGCAGGAGCAGGCTTCTTCTCACCCGGGAGCACAAACGTCAGGACATCGTCGGCATCCTCATCGGCCCACTCGCTGGCATAACGCGCGGCCCAGTAGCCAACGGCGCGATACTTGAGCATCTTGCCAAACACAGTCAGGAACAACGTGACAAAGGCAACGATCATCAAGAACAGAATGAGCGTGATGCCGCCGCCCTCGATGATTGCCTCAAGACCCGTGGGGCGATAGTAATAGCTATACATACCAAACGTAGCAATGGCGCCAAAGATGGCGGTGAAGATCCACGTGATGATGTGCGACACGATGCCCGTCAAAAACTCGGGAAGAATCGAGGCGCAGAATAGCTTGCCCAGGTTGGCCTTATAAGACTTCCAGACCTTCTCGAGCGAAAACGCGCTTTCCACGCGCCCCGCGACGGCAAAGTGCATCACGGCGGCATCACCAAACATCTTAAAGAAGATGCCCAGTACCACCGACACGATCATGGCAAAGACAAGCAGCCCCATCGAACCGATGAGGGCACCCTCAAGACCGCTCCAACCATTGAAATAATATGAACCGACGGCACCGATCACGACGCTCTCGATAGCCGAGAACACCACGCCAATCACCGGAATAATGGCCACGAACTCGAGCACACCGGTAATGACAGACGAGAAAATGCCCAATCCAAACGAGGTCGAGCGCAGCAGCGGACGCTCCATGCCGTTATCATCCTTGAGCGACAGGTCACGACCCCACTCGATAGCAAAGCCCGCGCCGCACACGCTTGCCACGTACGCGAGCAAAAAGCCAATGGCCGCTGCGATACCGCCGATAACGGGGATAAACAGCACCAGCACCGACACGACGCAGATCAGCGCCGGCAAAAAGGCAATCTGACATACGCGAACCAAGGCGCCGGGAACCTTAAGCATGTCGTTGAAGGCCTGAGCCATACAACCCTTGGGCGCGTTCATAGCCGGCTGGGGCGCAACGAACGGCTGCGGCTGGGCAAACGGCTGACCCTGCGGCTGAGGTTGAGCTTGCGGAGCGGGACCGGCGGCCTTAACCTCGGTATTAGGGGCACCGCACACGCCGCAGAACTTGTCGTTATCGCCCATGGGGGCGCCACACTGCGAACAGAACATCGAAATCATCCCTTCGTATCTAGAGCGAATCACCTGGATCGCAAACGATGTCTTTGGCAACATTATCGCCCAATGTGGGGACAAATACCCCAAGATGACCGATTTGCAACGTAGGCGGCTTTATTCAATGATTCGAAGGGTATATCCGCGCTAGTTCGTGCCGCGGAAGCCCTTGCCCACAATCTCGGAGCTGTCAACGATCGTGATAAACGCATTCGGATCGATATCGCGGGTATAGCGGCGCAGTTGCACTGCCTCGCGACGGCTCAGCACGCTCATAATCACCGTGACGCACCTGCCCGAGAAGGCACCGTAACCACGGCTGATTGTTGCTGTGCGGTTGAGATGCTTGACGATAAACTCCTCGACTTTGCGCGGTTCGGCGCAAATAATCGTACAGACCTTACGAAGGTGAATGCTCTCGATGGCCTTATCGACCACGAGCGTCTTGGCAAACAGGCCGAGTACGCAGTACAGGCCGACGCGCGGGCCATACAGGAAAGCCGCGACGGTCACGATGCCGATATCGACCAGCAACAAGGCGCGTCCGATCTCGAGCGTCGTACGACGCTTGAGGATCATGGCAAGGATGTCGGTGCCGCCCGTCGAGGCGCCAATGTCAAAGACAATGGCACTGCCCAGCGCCGGCAAGATGACGGCAAAACACAGGTCGAGCCACATATCGCCCGTCATCGAAACATCCGTCGGGATGAAGAGCTCAAACAGCGAGACGTAGGCCGAAAGCGCAAACGAGGCAAAGACGCTCCAAAGGATTGCCTTGCGCTCCAAAAAGATAAAGCCCAGGATGACCAGGACCGCGTTGATAATCCACATAAAGACGCCGACGGGCAGAGTCGGGAACAGCGTGGAAAGAATGACCGACACACCCGAGGTGCCGCCGAAGGCAAAGTGATTGGGCGTTTTGAAAGCCACGATGGCAAAGGCCGTGAGGATCAGCCCCAAATTGAGCTCGGCAAAAAAGCGCGGAAAGCCTGGCTCCTGGCTGCGCTTGCGGCCGGCGCGCTCGCCACGTTCGATATCCTCGCGACCGACAACGCGCTCCATCGGCACCACCGGAGGACGATGCACCTCCTCGGCGGCACGCGACGCCGCCTCTGCCGCAGCGGCCTCAATCGCCCATGCCTTGCTTTCGGTCTCGTGTTCGTCGGCCATTACGGCAACCCCTCGTTAACAATTTGGAAACAATGCGCCCATTAGGGTAACGCGGAACGCGAAGATTGCAACCCTTAGTTAGACGAGCGGTATGACTAGATCGAGGCTATATAGAAAACGGTCGACCGCGCTTCTGCTTGCGCGGTCGACCGTTTGGCGTTTTCGCAGGTAAAACCTACCAAAACAAACCTGTCCCTTTTTAGTAGGTTACTCGTGCTGGCTGGTGCGGTGCTCGTACTCCTCGGGGGTGATGACATCCTCGATACGCAGGTTGACGCCTGCCACCTCAAGGCCGGTCATCGCGGCCAGACGCTCGGTGACGCGCGCCTTAACGTCGTCAAAGATCGCAGGCGCATAGGCGCCGTACTCGATGATGACCGAGATGTTGACGACCACGCGGTTGTCATCGGTGACCTCAACCGTCACGCCCTTGGTCAGGTTCTCGGCACCAAACTGCTCCTGCACAAAGTGCATGAGGTTGCCCTTCATGCCCAGGACGTGCGGCACCTCGCGGGTGGCCATGGCGACGATCTTCTCGATCACGCCGTTGGAATAGGTCAGCGAGTCCTCGGACTCGTCCGCCTCCTCGTCCATCTCCTCGTTGTCCTCATCCGCATCGGACTCGGCCTCGACGAGCGCCTCGTCCTCGAGCGTTACGTCCTCCGCCTCGGCGGCGACGGCCTCATTCGCCTCGAGCTCGGTATCGGCCACATCGACCTTCGTGTTAAAAGCCATGGTTCCTCCTTATGCCTGCCGCGGATGCGACAGTCGAATACGTATTAGCGGCCGCTAAACAGGCGGCCGAAGAGGTTGACGATACCGTTCTCGCCGTCGTGAATCTGGCCGATCACGGCGCCAATCAGCACAAAGAATGCGATGACGAGCGTGTCCCACAGGCCCAACGTAAGTACCAGCACGGCGAGGATAAAGCCAGCCACGGCGCCGAGCGTAGTGTTGGGGTGGCGCACGGCGTAGCTCCAGATAGCAGCGCCCGTACCTTTGATGAGACCCATGGCCTCGTCAAAGTCGTTAACGGCGCTGTCGTGCTGCTCGCCGGCCTCGGGCTTGGTGTCGGCGGACTCGCCTGCTGGCGTAGCGTTTTGGTCGATCGTCAGGCGCGGCGTGCGGGCGGTCTTGTCTTGGTTGGTATCACTCACCGGAAACCTCCACGGTCTGGACGGTAGTCTTGGACGGCAAAAAACGGACGCGCGCGGTCGTGCCCGGCGTGCCGAGCATGGTGTCGCAGGCCTTCTCGATGCGCTGCTGCATCGCGGTGGCAAGAGAGGCAACGTCTTTATCATCGAGCGCGATGGCCTCGACCTTAAAACGAACGCGCGACTCGTCGGAGCCTTGAACGCGCGCCTCGATATGCTCAACCATCACGCGATCATCGCACTCCGCCGCGGCACGGGCGCACGAGGAAAGCGCTGCGAAGGTGACCTCGATATTGCGCTCCCCCGCCGGATGCACACAGGACGGCTCGCGACGCGCGAACATCAGGCGGAAAAACCCGATGAGCACGCCAAGTGCCACGATGGCGGCGCACACCGTAACGACGACGCGAGGCATGGTGTCACGCAACAGCAGCATAAAGCGATACGTATACGGTCCCCAGAACTGGCAGACAAGCGTGCCCAGCGCCACGATGGCGGCGGCAAGATACACGATCGCTAGGGCTCGTTTGAGTACGCGCACGCGCGCTCCCTTCAGGTTTCGGTCCACAGAATGCAAAACGGTTCGCATCATTATAAAAGAGCCGGGTCCGGTGCTCTACGCACGCGGATCCGGCTCATCTATTCCACGAGGCTTGCATGCTCGCTTCATTATGCCCAGATATGCACGGCTTAACCCGTGCGGGCGCTACTCCTCCTCGAGGGCAGCGATGACCTCGTCGGTCATGTCCATGGTGCTGTAGACATCCTGGACGTCGTCGAGCTCCTCAAGACGGTCGATGAGGCGCTGGACCTTCTTGGCGTCGGTACCGGAGACCTCGGTCGGGGTGGTCGGGACCATGGTGGTCTCGGAGCCCTTGACCTGGACGCCCTGCTCCTCGAGCGCCTTGGAGACAGCCATGACGTCATTAGCAGCGGTCCAGACGATCCACTCCTCGCCGGCGTCCTCGTAGTCCTCGCCACCGGCCTCGGCGATGGCCATCATGAACTCATCCTCGTCACCGGCAGGACCGTTGGCGATCATGGTCTCCTTCTTGGCGTTCTCGTCCAGGATCTCCTTGGCGACGACGATCTGGCCCTTGCGCTCAAACTGGAAGGCGACGGAGCCCGAGGTGCCCAGGTTGCCACCAGCGTGGGAGAAGGCGGAACGGACATCAGCGGCGGTGCGGTTGCGGTTGTCGGTCAGGCAGTCAACGTAGACGGCGACACCGGCGGGACCATAGCCCTCGTACACGATGTTCTCGTAGACAGCGGCGTCGGCACCCGAACCGAAGGCCTTGTCGATAGCGGACTTGATCTTGTCCTTGGGCATGGACTGAGCCTTGGCCTTAGCAACAGCAGCAGCGAGGCTGGCGTTGTTCTCAGGCAGCGGGTCGCCGCCGAGACGGGCAGCAACGGTGATGTTGCGGCTCAGCTTGGAGAAGAGGGCGGAACGCTTGGCGTCCTGCGCGCCCTTACGATGCTTGGTTGTGGCCCACTTAGAGTGTCCGGACATACGTGTCTCCTATCGGTTTCGACCTAAAGCCCAGCGCAGATGCTCGGGCAATATAAACAAACGTCGTTATGATATACCTACTGGCCTGCGAGATAAACCCCAAAATGAAGGCGTCGTGATGATACAGCCCCTTGGTGCAAAGTAACCTGTCCCCTTTGCACCAAATTAGGACCAGAGGAGGTCGCTGCGGGTGATGGTGGCGCCGATGGCAAAGGGCATGCAGGCGATGACCGGATACAGGTAGCGCATGTAGGTCGAGCCGTTGCAGGGACCGATCAGGCACACGGCGAGCACGCCCAGCAGCGGCACCCAAATGGCCAGCCCGCGCCACGAATGACGACGTAGCAGATAGACCACCACGGCGATCATGATCCACACATAGGTGGCCGAGCTCATGGTGAGCGAGATAAACGGGATGCGCTGCACCGCCACGCGATACAGGTTGATCAGGTGGTCGCACCAGCGCACAACCTTGCTATCGACCGGATGGAAGTCGAAGTACTTGAGGTTATCGGGCTTTGCCATAATCTCGGCACTGCGCGCCGTGCTGTAGACCCACGCATCGCGGGCACTCGGATAAAAGTAGCCGTAGTAGTTATTGATGAGCGCCGAGATATAGCACTCGGGATCCTTTTTGAACATCTGGGCCCACACCTCAAAATAGGCCTTGATGTCCTCCTGCGAGGCGTACTCGTTGAAGCAATTTTTGACAGCGTCCGACTTATCCGGGTTGTAACGGCGGCCCAGATTCTCGTACTTGAGCACACGGTCGATCACGGCACGCTCTTCGTCGGTCACCAAGCCGTCGCAAGGAGCCTCCACGATGGTGCCGTCCTCCTTAACCGTGGGGTTGACACCCGAGTTGAGGCCGTCGTGCTTTTGGACGAAACGAGCCGTCTGCTGGAACGGAATCGAGAGGATTTCGCGCTTGGAACCAGGCGTGATGTCGTGCGCCGGCATAAAGACCTTGGTGAAGTACATATTGGAGGCAAGACAGAGCGCAAGCACCGCAAGAACGCCCACCCAGCGGAAACGCGGGATGGCGCCCGAAGGCGCAGCACCAGCCTGTTTGGCCGCACGACGAGCCACATGCGCGTCCCACGCGCAAAACGCCGCCGCGATCACGCATGCCGCCAGGGGAAACACCAGGCCGCCATTGCGCAGAAACGTGGAACCCATGGCGCCCAGAGCGAGCAGCAGCCAGTCGTGGCGCGCAAAGAGCACAGGCCTCTGTTCGCCTGCACGCTCGACATTGGCATCGCGACGGGGCAGGCCGCAGGCCACGAGCTTCACGGTCTGCACCAACAGCACCAAAAACGCGTCGGCAAACAGCACGTCTTTGGTAAGCAAGGCCGCGTAGTTGGAGAACATGGGCATAAACACAAAGAACAGCAGGATTACGCCGCGGACCGGCAGGCTCACGCCCAGCTTGCGCAGCGACGAGATGGAATAGGCCATGCAGGCGGCCGTAATGACGAACTGAGCGCAGGTGTAGATGGCAAGACCTGCGTTGGCGCTGTTGAACAGTGAAAGCCCCAGCTGGACGCACGAACCGATGATAGCCGTATGCACCACGGGGTGATGTCCGTTGAGCAGCACATTGGGATTGAGCAGACGCAGGTAGTCACTCGTGCCGTTGGGGTAGTTGAACCACTGGCGAATCTGCGCACCCGTATCTCCCATAAAAAGGCCGGGCAGCGAAGCGATGAGCGTGGGCGCCCAGGCGACCATAAGCACCAGGAAGGGCCCGGCAAAGGGATGGACCGAGAGCACGGCGTGAGCCACACGCCACACGCGGCCAAAGTGCGCTTCAGAAAACGGAATGCGCCGAGAGCTCAGCCAATCTAGACACTCAAAAGCCAGATAGAAGGCAACGACCGCCAAGAGCATCCAGCCCGCACCGCCTATCCAGGCACAGATAATGCGGGCCTTGTCGCCGAGCACGATCTCGGCCGAATCGGTGAGGTCGTAGCTGCGGCCAAACACCATGCAGACGGCAAAGAACAGCGACGGAAGGATCACCGAGGGACGCCAAGCATCGCCGCGGCCAAAGAATACGTAGCGAAACGGCAGCGTGAGCAGGCAGGCAAGCGCAAGCAGCATGACCGCGTCGGTATGGCCGGCAAACGAGAGGAGCACCTCGTAGCACACGTACAGCATGCCCGAGGCTTTGGGGGCAATAGCCAAGACTGCGTTGCTCGACACCGGGGCGGGATCGATGGAAAACGCCGTGGTCGCCAACAGCGCGAGCAAAAATGCGATGAGCGTCTGCTTGGCGGGGTAGCGCTTAAACCAGACGATGCGGGCAGCGTCGCGCGCAGCCGTTGTGGAGAGGTCGGAATCCTTCACAGTCCGAAAGCCTTTCTAGAAACCTATCAAACTCGGCAAGACCACCACAAAGGTGCCTGTCCCCTTTGTGGTGGTTTTGGTGGTTAGGCGTCCAGGTAGACGCGCTGGGGCTGGTTGCGGTGTCGGGCGAAGATGATGAGCGCCAGGCCCGCGATTACGAGCGGCAGGCTCAGCAGCTGACCCATGGTGATGACGCCGCCCAGCAGATAGCCCAGCTGCGCATCGGGCACGCGCACAAACTCAATCAAAAAGCGAACGATGCCGTAGCCCATCACAAAGACGCCCATAAACGTACCCTGGGGCAATAGCGGCTTTTTGCGGCTGAGCACCTGCAGGATGCAAAAGAGCACGATGCCCTCAAGAAACGCCTCGTAGAGCTGGGAGGGATGGCGCGGCATATCGCCCGCGGTGCCGCCAAAGATCACGCCCCAGGGCAGATCGGTCGGCTTGCCCCACAGCTCGCCGTTGACAAAGTTGGCGCAGCGCCCCAGGCACAGGGCCAGCGGAGCACCGATGACCGCGAGGTCTGCCAAAGTCCAGGCGTCGAGCTTGTACATGCGGCACACGATGATGCCGCCCAAGATGCCGCCCACCAGGCCACCGTGGAAGCTCATGCCTCCCTCGTTGGTGGCAAAGATCTCGAGCGGGTGGGCCAAATAGTAGCCATCACCGTAAAAGACGACGTAAAACAGGCGCGCGCCGATAATAAGGCCAAAGACCGCGCCGACCACGACGCTCGTCAGGTCATCAATCGTAATGTCGAAGCCCCAACGACGTTGCGTGCGGTACATAACGACCGCCGTGAGCAGAGCGCCGACCACGTAGGCCAGACCGTACCAGTAGATGGTGATGGGGCCCGCCGAGATCGCGACGGGATCAAGCATATGGTAGAGGTCGTTGAGCATATCGATCCCCTGCTCCCTACATACAAATGCGGCCGCGGGCCTTACGCTCGCAGCCGCATATTTGGGCGTAACGTCTATGCGGAGCGTACCGTCCGCAGCTTTCGCATCTTAGAACGGTGCGTACTCGTCGTACAGGTCCTCGGCCTCGCCGGAAGCATTGACCTGCTCAACGCGGGTAACGCCGGGCACGTGCTCCTTCAGGATGCGCTCGATGCCCATGGAAAGGGTTAGCGAGCTCATGGGGCAGCCGGCACAGGCGCCCTGCAGCTCCAGCTTGACGACGCCCTCGTCGTCGACGCCCACATACTCCATATCGCCACCGTCGGCCTGCAGGTTGGGGCGAATCTCTTCAAGAACCTTCTTAAGCAGCTCTTCGTTAACAGCCACAGGGGCTCCTTTCTCACAACAACGCGGGCACGCCCGCGGACAGAAGCTATGTTACTACAGCCATGTACCCGCTCACGAGCCGTCCATGCGCGCAGACGCGACTTTCACGAGTAGTCAATTTGGGACGGGGCTCTTTTGGCTGTTTTGCCGCCAGCTGGCGTTGGCACGCGCTACTGCTGAGCCTGTCCCCCGGTACCAATCTGGACATCGACGATGACCTGGCGGTAGCTGATGCCGCAGGAGTCGAGAATGCGGCGGCTGATACGGCCGTCATCGGTGTCGGCATACTTGTTGTCCAGGTAGACGACCTCGCCCACGCCCACCTGCGCCAGGATCTTGGCGCAGTCGTGGCACGGGAACAGCGTGACGTAGACCGTGGAACCCTCAAGGTCTTTGAGCGAGCCGCGGTAGTTGAGCACGGCGTTTGCCTCGGCATGCACCACGTAGTTGTGCTTGTCCTGCAACGGGTCATCGCTCGTGCCCCACGGGAAAAAGTCATCGTTGAGTGCCGAGGGCGTACCGTTGTAGCCCACCGAAAGGATGCGGTGGTTGGTGTTGGCGATGCACGCGCCCACCTGCGTGTTGGGGTCCTTACTGCGGCGCTGCGCGGCGATGGCCACGCTCATAAAGAACTCATCCCAGCTAATAACGTCGCGGCGCTTGCCCGACGCAGTTTGATGAAGATCGTCCGACATACCAGACACCTCCGAAATCGCAATAGTTTGACCCATTGTAGCAGGTGAAAGGTAGGGGCGCTTATCCCACCGCCCCATCGCTACGCGCGGCGGGGCTTTTGGTTGATGTGGTAGAGCTCGGCGAGGCCCCGCAGCGTCAGCGCGTCGTCGACCGTCAGACTGTGACCGACCAGCGCCGCAAGCGCCTTGGCATCGTCGCCGGTAATGACGATGGGCACATCGCCCTCCCCCGCGGCCTTGGTCGCGCGCATCTCGGCAAGCACCATGTCGAGCATGCCGTCGATGCGGGCCACCTCGCCCAGAACCACGCCCGAGCGCATGGCCTCACGCGTGTTGCGGCCGATGACGTGTGTCGGCGCCGAGGGCTCAACCTGCGGCAGGCGCGCTGCTGCCGCCGAAAGCGAACGGGCGCCGAGGGCCAGGCCTGGCGCGATAACGCCGCCGACAAAGGTACCGTGCGCGTCGATGACCTCGATATTGGTCGTCGTGCCCAGGTCGATCACGATGCACGGCGAGCCGTAGACGGCGCGGGCCGCCACGGCGTCGGCGATGCGGTCGGGACCGATCTCGGCCGGGTCATCGTAGTGCACGGGTATGCCGGTCTTGAGGCCCGGCCCCACCGTGAGCACGCGCCCCGTGCAGGTACGGGAAAGTGCCGCCTTCCACGGGCGCTCGAGCGCCGGGACCACGCAGCTCAGCACAGCAGCCGCGGGCACAAGCGCACCCGGCATGCCCGCATCGGCCGCCAGTGCGGCCATGACCTGCACGAGACGCATGCGTGCCTCGTCTGCTGTGATGCTCGACGGCGTGGTGATCTCGCACGTCGCAAGCGGGCATTCCTGTGCCGCGGCCGAATCCTCGGCAAACAGGCCAAAGCGAATGAACGTGTTGCCCACGTCGACCGTCAATATATATGTGCACCCATTAAGCATCGTCGACGCTCCTTTCGTCTGCCCAGCAGTATATCGCCTACCTAAACCAGTCATCCCAAAATGACTAGCTTGCGGCTATACTGGTGCGCGGTCGTTTGCGAGCTCACGCGGCGGCCCTTGGTAACCCGACTTCCCGCGCCGTATCCGTAACGGCGCTCCCGGGGGAAGCGGATATACGCAAAGGAGTTCTATATGAGCAATCCCTCGAACCGCGCTTCGATGCGCGGGCAACTCACGCTGCGCGGCGTCGTCATCGGCGTCCTTGGTTGCGTGATCATCACAGCAAGCTCGGCCTATACCGCCCTCAAGATGGGCGCCCTCCCCTGGCCGATCGTCTTCGCTGCCGTCATTTCACTGTTCTTCCTTAAGCTCATGGGCAACGCCAGCCTCAACGAGGCAAACGTCACCCACACCATCATGTCCGCAGGCGCCATGGTCGCCGGCGGTCTGGCGTTTACCATCCCGGGCGCCTGGATGCTGGGCTATGCCGACCAGATCAGCTGGCTCGACATGTTTATCGTGGCACTCGCCGGCACTATCCTGGGCCTGCTGGCCACGGCACTCATCCACCGTCACTTTATCGTGGACGCCGCGCTTGAATTCCCCACCGGCAACGCCGCAGCTCAGACCCTGCGCGCAACCGAGGCCGGCGGCAAGACCGGCAAGCAGCTCTTTGGCTCCATGGCCATCGCAGGCATCTACAGTGTGCTTCGCGACGCCCTGGGCGTGGTGCCCAGCATGCTGTGCACGCTCAATATCCCCGGCGTGACCTTTGCCATCTATAACTCGCCCATGCTGCTCTCCGTCGGCTTCCTCGTGGGCTTCGCCCCGGTCGCTTTCTGGTTTGCCGGCGCGCTGCTGGGCAATTTTGGCATCATCGTCGGCGGCACCGCTGCCGGTCTGTTTGACGTTATGACCGCACAGGGCATTGTTAAGTCCCTGGGTATGGGCCTCATGATGGGCTTTGGCGTCGCCGTCGTCCTCAAGGACATCCTGCCGCAGGTCGCCGGTATCGTCCGCGGCCTCGCCGCCGACAGCTCCACCGACACCGACGAGCAGTCGCTCATCTCGGGCTCCCTTAAGCTCGACGCCGGCATCATCGGCCTGGGCGCTGCCGCCATCGCCGTGATCATCGCCATCGTGCTCGACCTTGGCCCCGTTCCGGCCGTCATCGTCACGCTGTTCACCTTTGTCACCACCATCATGAGCGCGCAGAGCTGCGGCCAGACGGGCATCGACCCCATGGAGATCTTCGGCCTCATCGTCATGCTCATCGTTGCCGCCTTCGCGCAGCTCGCTCAGGTCAAGCTGTTCTTTATCGCCGGCATCGTGGCCGTGGCATGCGGCCTTGCGGGCGACGTCATGAACGACTTTAAGGCCGGCGCCGTGCTGGGCACCAATCCGCGCGCACAGTGGGTCGGCCAGGCCATCGGCGGCATCGTGGGCGCCCTGGTCGCCGCAGCCGTCATGGTCGCGCTCGTCACCGCCTATGGTCCGGACGCCTTCGGCCCCGACAAAAGCTTTGTGGCCGCGCAGGCAAGCGTCGTCGCCACCATGGTCTCGGGCATCCCGAGCGTGCCGTGGTTCGCAGGCGGCTTTATCGCCGGCATCGTCATGTACTGGCTCGGCATTCCGGCCATGATGATCGGCCTGGGCGTGTACCTGCCGTTCTACATGTCGCTCACGGCCTTCCTGGGCTCCTGCGTTAAGCTCGCCTACGACAAGTGGGCCGCTCACCGCGACGCCGAGGCCGGTCTTTCGGACGAGGAGAGGGCTGCCAAGGACGCCGCCTTCCAGGAACAGGGCCTGGTTGTCGCCAGCGGCCTGCTGGGCGGCGAGTCTATCGTCGGCGTTATCCTGGCGTTTATCTCTGTTGGCCTGAGCCTGCTGGGCTAAACCAAACAACAACGCACCCGTGCAGAGCGCGGGGTCGGAGACCATCCGGCCCCGCGCTTTTTGTATCTGCCGAAACCCTCGGCAGTACTCGTATGTGGCGTGTCTTCCTTTGCCTGCTCGCCTAAGTTCCATGTCAAGATGACCGCCACGGGCGCCACGGTGTAGAGTACATGCTGCGAACGCACCCGCGTTCCTGTGGCAATACGAGGTGGACATGGAACTCGACAAACAACAGCTCAAGCGACTGCGCGAGCGCCATCATCGGCGCCATGGCATCCGCCCCGCCCACAGCGAGGCCATGGAGAACGCAAGCCGCTTTCTAAAGCAGGCATTCAACATTCGCGAGGGTCGCGCGCCCTACCACGTGATTCGCAAGCGCTTTGTAAACGGGGCGCGGCTGACCGGCTCTCACCTGTGCATCCTCATCATCGCCATGCTCATCGCGAGCATCGGCCTCGATATCGACTCGGACATTGCCATCGTGGGCGCCATGCTCATCTGTCCGCTCATGGGCTCGGTCCTTGCCATGGCATACGGCATCGCCACGCTCGACCGCGAGATTGCCGTCGAGGCCGTCGCCGGCCTCGTGCTGCAGATGGCTTTTTGTCTAATCACGTCCACGCTGTATTTTAAGCTCTCGCCCCTTGGCACCACCACGGCCGCCATCATCGACAATTCGACACCGACTGTGTGGGACCTTGCCGTCGCACTTGCGGGCGGCTTTGCGGGTGGCCTGGGCAACTCGCGCGACCAGGAACCCGCCACGCTCATCGCCGGCGTGGCCGTGGCGACCGCGCTCATGCCGCCCCTGTGTGCGGCGGGCTATGGCATCGCCATCGCAAGCGGGTCACTGTTTCTCTCGGCGCTTTACGAGTTTGGCATCAACGTGGTCTTTATCGCACTCGCGGCCGAAGCCGTTCTGCTTCTTTTGCGCGTGCCGCTCAAGCGCGACCTCAACGGCGACGGTATTGTGACTGCCGAGGAAAATGCCGAGGTCGACGAGCTATCGCGCAAGGTGCGCCGCCGCATCATCGTGGGCACGGTAATCTTTGCCATCCCCTGCATCGTTATGACGGCGGGTTCCATTGGCTCGGCGCAGGCCGGCGTGCAGGACGGCTACGGCGTCACCGAAACCACGCGCGAGCTTGCGGCGGTGCTGCCAGGCTTTAAGGACTACACCGTCGCTGTCGAGACCTCGGCTACCGAAGGCGAGGAGGAGGGCATCGTCGAGCACGAGATTGTCGCCCATGTGACGACAGGCGAGGCGCTTGGGGCACACGACCGTCACATCGCCCGCAAGCTCATCGACCTCAATGTGCCCGAGCTCGATCGCGTGGAATTTGACGTGAAGTGATGCAGAGCGCGGCTCTACAGCTCGTACTTGTACACGCGATAGATGTACTTCTCGGCTTCCATCTCGTAGGTGGCGATGGGACGACCGTACCGGTCGTACTCGGTAAAGGTCTTGGCCTGGCCCGATGCCACGAGCATACTATTCGAATCGCCGACGCGCTGCGCACTGCTCACATAGCCCGAAAACAGCACGGCGATCTGGTCCACAAGCTCGTAGGTGCGCGCGGTCTCGTCCACCGTAAAGATGCGCCCAAACGAATGCGTGCCCTTGTTATAGTCGGTCACCACCGCGGCGCCCAGCTGACCCCAGTCGAACTTGGGATAGCTTTCGGCCGCACCAAAGTTGTTGTCGTACAGCAGCACCTGGTAGCGACCAGTCGTTGCCGTGTCAAAACTCGGCAGATACGTCACGCTGTGCTGACCCGCGTTGAGCGAAAAATCGCCCTGGGCCTGCAGTAACTTGTCCTCAAAGCCCGAGCCGGCCCATTGCCACTCCTTTCTATTTCTGGGTCCATCTTCTCACTGCTGGCGACCAAAAATGATCCGTTTTCCTCCGTCCCCGAGGGATCATTTTTTAGTACTTGAAGAAGCCCTCGCCCGAGCTTTCGCCCAGCTTACCTTCGTCGAGCATTTTCTTGAGGACGGAGGCCATGGCCTTAAAGTTGTAGGGCATCATCATCTTCTTGAGCAGCGGGCTCACCAGGCCCGGGACCTTCTGATACTGCATGACGATGTTGTAGGCCGTCTGGATACCCACCGTGTCGAATACGCGGAACGGGCCCTTGGGGGCGCCAGTGCCGCGCGTCCATGCGAGGTCGATACTCTTGGGGTCGCTCACGCCCGAGACATACAGGTCAAGGCCCGAGAGCAGCCACGGCACCAGCATAGAGTTGAGCAGGTAACCGTTCTTTTCCTTGTTGACGGGAAGTGCCAGCATGCGAATGTCGTTGGCGAAGTCGACGAGCTCGTCGAAATAGCGCTTGTCAGTTTGGCTCTGGGCCATGACCTCGGTCATGTTGTTCTTCCAGATGGAGTTGGCAAAGTGCAGCGACAGGTACTTCTCGGGGCGACCAGTGTACTTGGCAAAGGTGCTCGGCAGCAGCGTAGAGGAGTTCGTCACGATGACGGTCTTTTGCGGCAGAACCGGGGCGAGCTTCTTGTAGAAGTCGATCTTTGCCTGTGTGTCCTCGGCCATAGACTCGATGACCAAGTCGGCGTCGGCAACGGCCTTGGCGAGGTCGAGCTCCAGCTTGAGTGTGGAGTAGGCACGCTCAACGGCGGCGAGCGCCGCCTCCCTGTCGAAGGTCTGGTCGCTATCGGCGATACCGGCACACCACTCGCCCGTACCGTCCGCCATGCCCTCGATTGCCGCGATGTACTCCTCGCGCACATGATCGATCTTGGGCTGGGTGCGGCCGATGCTGCCCTCGCTGCGCAGCCAAATCGTTACATCAAAGCCGCAGTAGGCAGCCTGAAAGGCAATCTGGCTTCCCAACACGCCGCCGCCGGCAACACAAACGGTCTTGTAGCTCATGGGACGGTCCTCTCTTACGTAATTCCATAGATGTGTATTTATTCAACCGTAAGGAGGACGCGCGCTGGGGGTGGGTTCTATAAACGGACGGTAATTTGCGGCGAACGGCTACATCTGTTCATTATCTCAGGGTTCCGAGGGCGATTTTTTGTGCCACCGAGACGTCGTTTGCGGAAGTATGCGGCAAATTCCGGAACCCTTGAGCACACCCCGGTTTTTCGCCAATAAAACCGCAGGTACAGGGCTTGGACATATCCGATGTGCTCGGCCTATTCAGATTTTGCCGCATACTTCCGAAATTTGAGTGCACGGAAGGCTACGACAAAGCGATTTACACAACATATGTCCAGCAAAAACGGGTGGCGGCCTGCCGGCTACCACCCGTTTGTCTCATATCTAGCCCATAGCAGGCAAGCTACTTCTTAATGCCACGTCCCAGACGCTCAGCGACCGACGCCACAGCACTCTCATCGACCGAGCCACAGCTCACGCAGCCATCATGGGCACGCATCTGGCCGGTGACCTCGTCCATCGCGAGCGGCGCCACCTTCTCGAGCTTAAAGCCCTTACCGGCACGCATGTTTTCCTTGGCAACGCTGATCATGAGCTTAATACGGTTGAGCTGGTTGACCTCGGACGCGCCAGGGTCGTAGTCCACCGCGACAATGTTGCTCTCGGGGTGCTGACGGCGCAGCTCCTTGATCACAGCCTTACCCACCACGTGATTGGGCAGGCACGCGAAGGGCTGCGTGCAGATAATGTTGGGCGCGCCATGGTCAATCAGGTCGAGCATCTCGGCCGTGAGCAACCAGCCCTCGCCCATGTTGTTGCACACCGAAAGCACCGTGCGGGCCTTGTCGGCCATGGTGCCGATGCGCTCGGGCGCCTCAAAGCGGCGGGACTTTTCGAGCATCTCCTCCACCGGCGTGCGCATCCAGTCCACGAGCTTGATGAGCGCCTGCATGCCCGCACGCGTGGTAGCAGAGCTTCCCAGCTCATCCTTCTGCAGCTCGGCGTTGCTCATGGAGTACAGGAAGAAGTCGAGCAGGCCCGGCACCACAGCCTCGCAGCCCTCGCGCTCAATGACATCGACCACGTGGTTGTTGGCCGTGGGATGGAACTTGACCAGAATCTCGCCGACCACGCCCACGCGCGGCTTGGTGCCCTCGCCCACGAGCGGCATGGTGTCGAACGCACGGATGGCCTCGCGGCACAGCTTGGTGTAGTTGTGGCGGTTAAACTTAGGCGCTAGCTTGCGGGCGCGCGCCATGTACTCCTCGTAGAGCGCGTTGGCGGCGCCGGGCGTTGCCTCGTACGGGCGGCAGCGGTAGAGCATCTGCATCATCACATCGCCAAAGAGCACCGCGTACACGGCCTGCTTGAGCAGTGCCGGCGTAATCTTAAAGCCGGGGTTGTCCTCGCCGAGCGCCACGGCCGAAAGCGAAATCACCGGGATCTCGGGGTGGCCGCTCTCGCGCAGTGCCTTGCGGATGAGCGCGATGTAGTTGGTGGCACGGCAGCCGCCGCCGGTCTGGCTGATAACCACGGCCGTCTTGGACAGGTCGTACCGACCGCTCTCGATGGCCTCCATAATCTGGCCCGTCACCAGGATCGACGGATAGCAGATGTCGTTGTTCACGTAGCGCAAGCCGGCCTCGACGGCATCGTGGTCAGTCGAGGGCAGCAGCTCCAAGTTGTAGCCAGCACCGCGGAACACCTCTTTGACCAGGTCAAAGTGGATCGGCGCCATCTGCGGGCACAGGATGGTGTAGCCCTCCTCGCGCATCTGCTCGGTAAAGGGCACCTTGGGCCACGCGGTCGATGCGCTCTCACGCTGCGCCTCGAACGTGTACTTGCGGCTCGCGAACGCGGGGGCGTCCGTGGAGGGCGCCACCGGCGCGGCATCGCCCTGCTCGTAGGCCTCGCCCGCGGCCGTGGCCTCGGCCAAGCGCTCGGCCTCCTGGTCCTTAAGCGCGGCCATGAGCGAGCGGATGCGGATGCGCGCGGCGCCCAGGTTGGACACCTCGTCGATCTTGAGCACGGTGTAGATCTTGCCGCTGGCCTCCAGAATCTCCTGCACCTGGTCGGTGGTCAGAGCGTCCAGGCCGCAGCCGAAAGAGTTGAGCTGGATCAGGTCAAGGTCGTTGCGCATCGTCACAAAACGGGCGACGGCGTACAGGCGGCTGTGGTACATCCACTGGTCAACGACGCGAATCGGACGCTCGGGCTTCACGAGATGCGCGAGCGAATCCTCGGTAAAGACCGCAAAGCCAAAGCTCGAGATAAGCTCAGGCAGGGCGTGGTTGATCTCGGGGTCGTTATGGTAGGGACGACCGGCGAGCACAATGCCGTGGCCGCCGTGGTCCTCGACCCACTTAAGAGCCTCCTCGCCCATGGTCTGGATGTCCTCGTGGAAACGCGCATCGGCCTCAAAGGCAGCGTTGACGGCGGCATCGACCTCGGAGCGCGTGATCTTGGGTCCACGCACGCGACCGCGACCGGCCTCAGCATCGGCCACGCGGTCGACGGCGAGCACCTGGTACAGACGGCGCTTGAGCTCGGTCTTATCGTGATAGGGCACAAACGGATACAGGAACTCGATGTTCTGTTCGCGAATCTCGTCGATGTTGAGCGCCAGCGCTGTGGGGTAGCTCATGACGATGGGGCAGTTGTAACAGTTGCCAGCCGTCGGATCCTCCTTGCGCTCCCAGCGCACGCACGGCATCCAGATGAAGTCGACATCGCGGTCGATGAGGTTCATCACATGGCCGTGGCTCATCTTTGCCGGGTAGCACACGCTCTCGGACGGCATGGACTCGATGCCCGCCTGGTAGGTCTTTTTGCTCGACTGGTCGGACAGCTGCACGCTAAAGCCCAGGCGCGTAAAGAACGCGTGCCAGAAGGGGTAGTTCTCGTACATGTTGAGTGCGCGCGGGATACCCACGGTGCCGCGCGGGGCCTCGTCGGGACTCAGGATCTCGCGGTTAAAGAGCAGCTCGTTTTTCTTTTTGAAAAGGTTGGGGGCCTCAGTCTTCTGCTTTTTGTGGCCGGCGCCCTTCTCGCAGCGGTTGCCGGTAATGAAGCGCCTACCGCCGCCAAAGTCGTTGACGGTAAGCTGGCAGTTGTTGGAGCAGCGACCGCAGCGGACATGCTTTTGCGTCACGGTGAGGTGCGCGATGTCCTCGGCAGAAAGGATGGTCGAGATGCCGTCGGCGCCGGCGCGATCGCGGGCGAGCAAGGCCGCACCGTAGGCGCCCATGCAGCCGGCGATGTCGGGACGCACGGCATGCACGCCGGTGAGCTGCTCAAACGCGCGCAGCGTAGCATCGGACATAAAGGTACCGCCCTGAACGATTACTTGGCTGCCGATCTCCTTGGGATCGCGCAGCTTAATGACCTTGAACAGGGCGTTCTTGATGACGGAATAGGACAGGCCGGCCGCGATGTCGCCCACCGTGGCGCCTTCCTTTTGCGCCTGCTTGACGCGCGAGTTCATAAAGACCGTGCAGCGGCTGCCCAGGTCGACGGGGGCCTTAGCATGGATGGCGGCGTCGGCGAACGCGCGCACGTCCATGTTCATAGAGACGGCGAAGCTCTCGATAAAGCTACCGCAACCCGACGAGCAAGCCTCGTTGAGCATGATGTGCTCGATGACGCCGTCCTTGACGCGTAGGCACTTCATGTCCTGGCCGCCGATGTCCAGAATGAACTCGACGCCGGGCAGGAACGCCTTGGCGCCGCGCAGGTGCGCGACGGTCTCGATCTCGCCGGAGTCGGCCTTGAGGGCCTCGATGAGCAATGCCTCGCCGTAGCCCGTGGTGGTCACGTGGCCAATGGTGCAGCCGGCGGGAATGTGGTTGTAGAAATCGGCCATGATGACCTTGGCCGTGCCCAGGATGTCGCCGTTGTTGTTGCCGTACCAGGTGTGCAGCAGCTGACCGTCCTCGCCCACGAGCGCGGCCTTCATGGTGGTGGAGCCGGCGTCGATGCCGATGAACACGCGGCCGGTGTAGCCGTCGAGTTTGCCCTTGGGGACGACTTCCTGGTCGTGGCGGGTCTTGAACTCGGCAAAGTCCTCGTCGGTGGCAAAGAGCGGATCCAGACGCTCGACCTCGGCACCCTGCGTGTCACCCAGGCTGTCGATAGCCTCGATGAGCTGCGGGAACGTGCTGAGCTTGTTGGACTCGTGCGCCATGGCGGCGCCGCTCGCCACAAACAGGTGAGCGTTTTGGGGCACGATACGGTGCTCCTCGTCCAGGTTGAGCGTGAGGTAGAAGCGGTGGCGCAGCTCGGAGAGGTACTGCAGCGGGCCGCCCAGGAAGGCGACGTTGCCGCGGATGGGACGGCCGCATGCCAGGCCCGAGATGGTCTGGGTCACGACAGCCTGGAAGATGGAGGCAGCCACGTCCTCGGGGCGGGCGCCCTCGTTGAGCAGCGGCTGGACGTCGGTCTTGGCAAAAACGCCGCAGCGGCTAGCGATGGGATAGATGGTGGTGGCGTTGGCCGCGAGTTCGTTAAGGCCGCTGGCGTCAGTGTGCAGCAGGGTTGCCATCTGGTCGATGAACGCGCCCGTGCCGCCGGCGCAGGTGCCGTTCATGCGCTGCTCGATGCCGTTGTCGAAGTAGATGATCTTGGCGTCCTCGCCGCCCAGCTCGATGGCGACGTCGGTGGCCGGGATGAGGGTCTCGACGGCACGCTTACTGGCGATGACCTCCTGGACAAACTCCAGGTCGAGCCACTGGGACAGCAGAAGGCCGCCCGAGCCGGTGATGGCGCAGGTCATCTGGGCCGTCGGCAGCACGGGCGCAGCGCCCTCGAACAGGTCGCGGGCGCAGGCACGGACGTCGGTGTGGTGGCGCTGGTACTTGGCGTAGACAATCTGGTTGTCGTCGTTGAGCACGGCGAGCTTAACGGTGGTGGAGCCCACGTCGATGCCCAGGTGCAGGTTGCCGCGGGCGGCCTCGGGGTTGAAGATCGCGCCTTCGGGGGCCTGGCCGGCGGCTACGGGCTCAGCGGCGGTGGCGGGCTCGCTAGCGACGGACGTCTCCCCTGCCGCGTTCTTGGCATCGGCAACTGCCTCGGCAACTTTCTCGGCAGCTGCGGTCGCGGCCTTCTGCGCGGCATCCACCACGGCGGGTGCAGCCTCACGCGCGGCAGCGACCATACGGTCCTTAATGCCCTCGACGAGTTTGCTCATTGTCTCTCCTCTTAGTTGTTGGACTCGACGGCTGCGGCGGTGTCGGCCGCGTCCTCGAGCTGCAGGTTCAATAGCTTCATGCCGTATTCCGGTACGTTGATATCGATGGGTTGGCCATATAGGTCGCCGGGACGCACAAAGGCGATAACCGTCATAATGCGCGCCATGGCCTCGGGCGATTCGGTGAGGCCGCGCTCAAACCAGCGCTGAATCATGCCGACCTCGGCACTCACGACATAGGTAACGTAGTAGTCAAAGAACGTGCCCAGCGCCAGGCCCAAGATGCCCGTCTGTGCACGAGGCACCACAGCCTCACGCGCGGTATCGATAATCCTTTTAATGAAGGCCTGGTCGCCGCCCGGACCCAGCAGCGCACCGATTAAGTCGCGGTTGGCCGCAAGATAACGCAGCAGCTCAACCGAACCGGGCGCCGGCTCGAGCTCATCGATGTTGTGATAGAGATCGGGCAGCTGAGCTGCAGTGATGAGCTCAATGCGCTCACGGATCTCAGCCAGCAAGCCCTCCTCGATTTGATTGATAAAGTCGGGGATATCGCGGTAATGCGAATAGAACGTACGGCGCGTAAGGCCGGCGCGCTCGGTGAGCGACGCGACGTTAATGCGCGAAAGGTCGCCGCTTTCGGCAAGCTCGCTGGCAAGTGCCTGGCGAAGGGCACGCTGCGAGCGAAGGGACCGGCGATCGCATTTCTCGAGCTGGGACAAGCGTCCTCCTTGTTACTCAGCCTGTGCGCTATTGCACAGTGCGAGTATTATTGCACACCGTGTGCATCAACACGTAAAGGCAATATTTTGGATGTGACGAAGGGGCAGTCCCTTTGTCACATCCCACCTGGCTTTTGAAGCGGCATTACCAATTGTCCAAAATGTCATTCGTGGGTAGAATAGTGTCGACGGCAGCCCAAGTTGTAGCTAGCTGGGCAGCGCCGTTGTTTGCATTAGGGGGTCAACGCCTTAGCGGCGGCGACCCCTTCTGTTGCGCTTCGAACGCTGCTTGAGTGCCTCGGAAAGGCCGACAAGCGCCGTGAAGAACGAGACCAAAGCAGTCAGAAGCCTCACGAAATCAATCAAATCGGTCATGGGCATCACCTCCCATCAGATGGAGGGCGCTGCCCGGCACATGGAACTGCCGCCAACAGTATCAATTCTATCAAAGCGCAGTTAGATATGCGAATGTTTGTTCGTATTTCAAGTGACCAGCGTCACCTGTGACAAAGGGGCTGTCCCTTTGTCACATTATTCGATTACGGTGCAGGAATTCTGCTTGTGCATGGTGGCAAGCATGTGTTTGGGAACGGCGTGGGCCATGCAGCTACCGATAGTCGCGCTTGCGGCGGCCTTGGCCGCGTCACTGCCGTTTTTGGTCGCGTAGCTGTGGCGGAAGCGTTTGAGCATGGCAATGTCGTTGCCGCCGTCGCCGTAGACCGCGACCTCGTCCTCGGCAATGCCGTAGTAGCCCGCCAGCCAGGCCACGCTCTCGCCCTTGTTGCATGCCACATCCGTGATCTCAAACATCACCGGGTCAAACGGCGCGTTGACCACGCGGTCCGAGCGCTCGGCCAAATACGCCTTAAGGTCGCGCTCCAGCTCGGGCGAGATCACACGGCAGTTGATCTTGCACACATCGTGGCGCAGAATGTCACCGATCGACTGGTCGAAATACTGTTCCTCGTGATACCCGCCACGTGCACGCATGCCGCGCAGCACGATGCGCTTGATAGGACTGTCCTTTTTAAAGCCCGCCTGATGCATCTCGAACGAGCCGCTCGAGAACATGCCATCGGGCGTGGAGCAATCAAAGCAAATGTCCGGGAACTCCTTGAGCAGCTCCTCGGTGATCTGCGGATCGATGGTCCAGGTCTTGAGCACCTCGCCATGACTGTCGCGCACGATGGAGCCGTTAGAGCAGCAGGCATCGAGCGCCAGGCCCGTAAAGCCATGCTCGCCGACCGGCAGCGTCGAGCGCCCGGTCGCGGGAACCACATGCAGGCCAGCCTCGGTCAGCTCGCGAATGGCACGGCGGATGGTCCCATCCGCTTCGTGCAGGGCGTTCAGCAGCGTTCCGTCTAAATCACTCGCGAACATCTTGATCATGGGCATGCCTCTCCTTCGTCTGCACGATATTGTAGACGAAGGAGAGGCATGCCCAAACAATGCCGTCACGGCGCGACGCGCCACTGCCTCCACAAATTCACGGTGCCCCAGCGCCTTAAGACATTCGCCATAAGCGACTTTTCAGCCGATAAAACAGCGCCGTCGTCAACGTCAGCACCGCAAACATGCCTGCGAATACAATCGCCGGTGTCCATCGATCATATGCGAGCCCGTAAACCAATTGGCCAATAGGCGTTGCACAGGAAAGCATCATATAAACGAGTGCCAGCACTTTTCCGCAGAGTTCCTTTGGCGCTGACCGCTGAACAAATGAAACAATTTCGACCGATGCAATGCTTGCCCACGCCATGACCCATGCCGAGCCGGCCGCAAGCGCGGCAAACGCTAATTCATCAGGACCGCTCAGTAGCGTGACAATAATCGGTACGACTCCAAAACAAATCATCGCAACATATCGACATATGCCCTTGAAGGAAAAACGATGCGGCCAAATACCGACCAAACCACTGCCGACAAGACCACCTAAGCCCATAGCCACCTCAATAATCCCAACAAAGGATGATTGCATTCCGAGATGCTTTGCAACAATAACGGGAGTACCAATCGTTAACCCAACTAACGCAAGGTTCAAAATAGCCGCAAGCAAAAACACAACGAGCAATGATGCGTTTTGAAACAGGTACCGAATCGACTCCCGAAAATCGCTTCGGCATATCGAGCAAGTCGTGCTGTCCCCTGTCATTCCAGATGAGGCATTTTGCTTGAGTGCGCCCCCGAACAGTAGGGCTGACATCGCAAACGTCAACGCCGCGGTTTCGCATAGAGCATCGATACCAAAGCACCCATAGACTGCCGTCCCGACTACAGGCCCCAAGATATTGCTCGCCATGGTTATCTGCGAGACCAACGCAGTGGCACGCTCAACCTTTTCTGGGCCCGTCATGCGCACCGTCTCAATTTGAAGCATCGGCTTCAGCAGCGATTGGATGCCATATTGGACACAAAGCATTGCTGCCACGACAACCGCAAGAGGCAGCGAACGCTTCATGGGGATAAACAGCAGTGATGCAGCCATCAGAACAATGCCGAGTACCACAAGAACCCCGCGATGACTTCCGCGATCCGCCAAGATTCCGCCAGCCGGAGTCGCAAGCACGCCCGGCACGAACGCTATCGCCGCGACGGCACCATATAACGTTGATGAGCCGCTGCAGTCGAACAAGTAAAGCGGGCACGCAAAGCACAGTGCCGACAACATCGAATACGCGCACAGCTGTGCAACAAGAAGACCGAAAAGCCTGATAGATTGCACTGTTTTTTGCGTCAACGAGACGCTACTCCTCCGCATTCCAGCCATAAGCCCACCCCTATACATACCGTTAGTATGTATTTAATGACTTGAAAAGGGCAGCCGTGGCTACCCTTACAAATCAATTACATACCGTTGGTATCTATATTACCACCCGGCGCGGTCCCATACATCCCAAATCTGGGCCGTTGTCTGGAGCACTTCATTACCCAAATCAAGCCCCACCGCGGCCGCCATCTGCGCCAAGCATTGCGCGCGAGCGAGCATTCGGTCCTTGGATTCAAGCGGACGGAACAATGGCAGCAGCCAAAGATTCGCCAACAACGATACGGCCTCCGCCGCTTCGCGCGGGCATTCGCACGCAATGGAGCCGTCGGCGATGCCCTCCTCGATCACTGGCAAGAGACAGCCATCGGCCGACTCGTCAAACGAGCCCTGGTACTGCATCGCCAGTAGACGCGAGCTTTTTACCGGATCTGCCGCAGGATGCATGCGTGCCCATAGCTCAATTTGCGGAACGACGGACTCGGGCGCGTACAGTCGCTTGAGCTTTTGGGCTCCGGTCATATTACCGATACCAAGCGTTGAGCGACGGCACTCAACAATCGGAGCCATTGCCCGATCAAATGCGGCGTTGAAAATCTCCTCTTTGCTCTTAAAGTGATGATAGACAGCACCCTTGGTCATGCCATCGAGGCGGTCGACGATATCTTGAATGCTCGTCCCCTCATAACCCTGTGCGCAGAATAGCTCCAACGCCGCGTCGAGAATCTTCGCGACCGTCTCTTCGGGATATTTATTGCGACCCATAATCCGCCCATCCGCAACGCAAGTCTTATTCCTTATTGCGATATTTTAACGTTGCGGATGGCAAACGGTCGGCCCTACACCGCGGCGGGGCCGTGTTCGCCGGTACGGATGCGGATAACTTCCTCGACCGGCTCGACCCAAATCTTGCCGTCCCCAACGGCACCGGTGCGAGCAGCGTTGCAGATAATCTCGACAATACCGTCGACATGCTCATCGGCACAGATGAGGGTGAACTGCACCTTGGGAATCGTGTTGACAAGCAGCTCGTTGCCGCGCACGTATTCCTTCCAGCCATGCTGTGCGCCGCAGCCCTGCACTTGGTTGATAGTCATGCCACGAACATCGGCAGCAAACAGCGCGTCTTTAAGAACCTCAAGTTTCTCGGCACGAACAATCGCCGTAATCTTCTTCATAGTGAATTCCTCTCTTCAAAAAAAGAAATGAATTGTCCCTCACATGGCACGGGTTTTCCAGGTGCCACAGACCAACCTTGTACATCAGATAAGTGCAACTAACAGGTCTTAGCAGGTTTCCCAAGTGCCGCAGATCGGCCTGAAAGAGGAGTGCCGCGTACTTAAGGTACGCAAACGACGATTGAAGGCCGAGGTGCGGTGCTTGGGGAAGCTGCTAATCGAGTCCGGAGAACGAAGGGTAGGCGCTCTCGCCGTGCTGACTCGCATCCAAGCCCAGCGCCTCGTCGGCCTCGTCCACGCGCAGGCTGCCGTGGAATAGCGCCTTGACCACCGCGGCGATCACCAAATCGAGCACCAGCACAATAGCGACCGTCACCACAATGCCCAGGATCTGCGAGACCAGCAGCGACACGTCGCCCGTGTAGAACAGTCCACCCTTACCGGTCCACGAAAGCTCCGGCACACAGAACAGGCCCGTGAGCACGCCGCCCAAGATGCCGCCGATGCCATGGCAACCGAACGCATCGAGCGCATCGTCGTAGCCGAACTTGGTCTTAAGATGGCTGATAGCCAGGTAGCAGACGGGCGAGACAATCAGGCCCATAACCAGCGCTGCCCACGGTTCGACAAAGCCCGCGCCGGGCGTGACCACCACAAGGCCCGCAACCAGACCGGTGCTGGCACCCACCAGCGTGGGTCGACCGGTGTGCACGCGCTCGACGGCGAGCCACGAGACCATACCCGCCGCGCTGGCCGTCACAGTGTTGAGGATGGCAAGCGCGGCCACGGCATCGGCCTTGAACTCACTGCCGCCGTTAAAGCCAAACCAACCAAACCAAAGCAGACCGGCACCCAGCGCCACAAACGGCACGTTATGCGGACGGTAGCTCATCATGCCAAAGCCGCGGCGACGGCCGAGCATCAGGCAGAGAATCAGGCCCGTAAGGCCGGACGAGATGTGCACCACGTCGCCACCGGCAAAGTCGAGCGCGCCGATGATGTCGCCGATAAAGGAGCCCTCGCCGCCCCAGACCATGTGGGCGAGCGGCGCATAGACCACGAGCAACCAAATGCCCAGGAAAGCCGTCATGGCGCCAAACTTAACGCGGCCGGCCAGGCTGCCCGTAACGATAGCGTCCGTGATCATGGCAAACGCCATCTGAAAGGCAATGTTAATGATCTGAGGGTAGACGGCACCGTCCGCGGCACTGCCCTCGGCCGCCTGCAGCACCTGGTTGAGCACCGGCAGGCACAGCAGCTGGTCAAGGCCTCCAATAAATGGACTCGAGCCGTCACCGCCATAGGCCAGCGACCAGCCGGCAACAATCCACAGCACACCAACCAGGCCAATGGCGCCAAAGCACATGAGCATGGTGTTGATGACATTTTTGCGCCTAGACAGGCCACCATAGAAAAACGCCAGACCCGGTGTCATTAAAAACACGAGCATGGTGCAGATGAGCATAAACGTTGTCGATCCCGTATCGTACATTCGCTCTCCCTTGGTCGCATGAACGTTGTCGGCGCCCATAATGCGGCCGAGGGGCAACTGGTGTAGACCAGATACGACGTTGTTAAACGCGGCGTTGTCGAATGGAAACGGCGCCGCAATCTTGGAAACGGCGCGGCAACGGACGCGAAACCAATGGGAAACGCAAGAACGGCAGGCGCCGGCCCCACCCCGTCCCGGCTAGCGCCGGAACAGCTCACGGGCGCGGTCGCGCAGGTCGGTAGCTCGGATGACGCCCTCGTAGCGGTTGATGCGCAAGCGCGGGAAGGCATTGAAGAAGCGCAGGTCGCGTCGGCTGAGCGACACGCTTGGTACCGGACGGCTCATGCGCTTGCCGGCAAGGCGACGACCGAGCGACGGACGCGGCATGCTCGGCGCGGCATCGGCCACGCGGCGGGCGGCAAGTGCCAGGCCGCGAGCACCATCCGAGATAAATGTCGGCATCGAAGCCTTCTCACGAAGGGCATCGAGTGTCGCGTCGCCCAGCTCGGCCAGCCACGCGTTAACGGCACGGCTGCGGATATGCGTCTGTGCCACCGAGTCGATTGCCGAATCGGGAATACGTTCGAGCATAGAGTCGGACGCATCGGCAAGCGATTCGTTGATGCGGTCGGCAAGGTCGGCCCGAACGCGCTCCAGCTGATCGGACAGGCGGCGCCAGCTGGCCAAAGAGCACGCTGCGTCGACCATCATCGCGACCGCGACGATAAAGGCGGACAGCCGCACAATCAGCACCGGCAGATGGCCAAGCAGCCCCAGCAATGCCGGCTCCACTAAACGGCAAATGCACAACGCACCCAGGCCAAACGCGCAGGCCCAGTACAGGCAGATGCGTCCGTGCAGGTTAAACGGCAGGTGCGAATAGTCCCAAAAGCGAGCGCCCGTTGTTTTTTCCAACAGCACGCCTACGCTGTACTCAATCACGCTGCATACGAGTGCTGCAGCGACAAACTGGCTCGAGGCATCCGGAATCCCGCGCAACAGCAGCCAGCAGGCAATGCCGCCCGCGCCATAGATTGGGCAGCACGGCCCCAGCAAAAAGCCGCTGTTGGCAAATCGTCCGTGATTAAGCATGGCGCATACTGTCGACTCCCAAGCCCAGCCGCAAAACCCGTAAAATGCAAACGAGAGCACCAGTGCCGAGAGTGGGCAGGCGGCAAGCGTCGCGCCGCCAAATGCCATGTCGATCGCGGTCCCCACCGTCTACCCTCTCCTCTTTTCGCTCGATTCGCCACTCACGCCATCGTCCGCCTCGTCCTTGCGCCGCAGACGACCGGCGACCGTCTCGCGCAGAGCGCACCATTTATCTGCCAGGCATACAATCCAAGCCTCACGACACGTCGGCGGCACTGGCACCAGCGGAAACATATGCCGCACGATAATATTCCGTTCGCGCGGCGTCAGCTCAAAATCTTCCTCCGCACGTGCCAGGGCAAAAAACGGGTGGCGAAAGCCATGCAGCCGATGGCTTGGGTCGGGATCGTGCCAGTCATAGAGAAAGTAATCGTGCAGCAGGGCCCCGCGCAACAACGAAGCACGGTCGACCGAAATGCCGGCACGGCCCAAGCGCTCGGCAAAGGACAGGCTCGCCCGCGCTACCGAAGTCACATGTGCATAGACCGTCACGTCGCCATGCTGGATAAACTCGTGCGTCAGGTCCAAGCGGCCCGCCTGGGCCAGCTGGCGGGCGGCATAGTCGACCTCGTGCGCGATTTTTTCGGCACGAACGGCATCGGACATGCTGCCTCCTTCCAGCGACTCACGGCGACAAGCCACGGCCTGTGCACAATCGATAAAAACATCATGGAACATATCAGTATGGCATCGGACAAAACGTTTTGCCCCACCAGTTGGCGAATTACCGCGCCGCCGTCACATATCAAACGCCAAAATGTGCGAGACTGTCTTGTGCAATTGTGCCGGCCGAGGGAGTGCCGGCGCACGATTCGCATGGAGTAACCCACAACGATGCTGCTTACGCAAACGACAACGCCCGAGGACGTCAAGGCTCTTAATCGCGCCGAGCTCCCGCAGCTCTGCGGCGAGATCCGCCAGGCAATCCTCGAAAGCTCCGCCGCCGTCGGCGGGCACGTTGCCCCCAACTTGGGCGTCGTTGAGCTTACGGTTGCGCTTCATCGCGTGTTTAACTCCCCCATCGACAAGATTGTCTTTGACGTTTCGCACCAGACCTACGCCCACAAGGCGCTGACCGGGCGCGCGTACACCTATATCGATCCGGAGCGTTATGGTGAGGCTTCTGGCTTTGCCAATCCCGACGAGTCCGAGCACGACCTGTTCGCCATGGGTCACACCTCGACCTCGGTGAGCTTGGGCTGCGGCCTTGCCCACGCGCGCGACCTGGCGGGCGATGCGTACAACGTCATCACCATCATTGGCGACGGCTCGCTTTCGGGCGGCCTGGCGTTTGAGGGCTTTAACAATGCCGCCGAACTCGATAGCAACCTGATCATCATCGTCAACGATAACGACCAGTCCATTGCCGAGAACCATGGCGGCCTGTATCGCAATCTGGCCGAGCTGCGTGCCAGCAACGGCACCTGTGAGCGCAACGTTTTCCGCGCGATGGGGCTCGACTACCGCTATCTGGACGCCGGCAACGATGTGTTGGCCCTCGTCGACGCGTTGCAGGAACTGCGCGATATCGATCACCCCATCGTGCTGCACGTCTCCACCGCCAAGGGCAAGGGCTTTGAGCCAGCCCAGAACGACCCCGAACGCTGGCATCACGTGGGTCCGTTTGACATGGCAACTGGACGTAAGCTCTGCCCGGGCCATCCGAGCGAGCCTGCGCCGCGCACCTACGCCGACATTACGGGCGAGGCGCTCAGCGCCGCCATCGAGCGCGATCCGCAGGTCGTGGGCATCACGGCCGCCACGCCCTACATCATGGGCTTTACACCCGAGCTTCGCGCTGCCGCCGGCAAACAGTTCGTCGATGTGGGCATTGCCGAGGAGCACGCCGTGACCTTTGCCACCGCGCTTGCGCGCTCGGGCGCCAAGCCAGTCTTTGGTGTGTACGGCACGTTTTTGCAGCGCGCCTACGACGAGCTGTGGCACGATCTGTGCCTCAACGACGCCCCCGCAACCATTCTAGTGTTTGGCGCGTCGATCTTTGGCACCACGTCCGAGACGCACCTCTCGTTCTTTGATATTTCCATGCTGGACGGTCTTCCCAACATGCACTACTTGGCGCCGGCCTGCATGGAGGAATATCTGTCCATGCTGAGTTGGTCGCTCGACCACCGCGAGCATCCCGTGGCGATCCGCGTACCGGGCATTGGCCTGGTTAGCCGCCCCGACCTTGCGCCTGCCGAAGACGCCGACTACAGCGCCGTTCGCTACAACGTGGTGCGTCAGGGCCGCGACGTTGCCGTGCTCGCGCTTGGCGATTTCTTTGAGCTGGGTGAGCGCGTGGCAAACCGTCTGACTGCCGAGTACGGTATCGAGGCCACGCTCGTCAACCCGCGCTTTGCAACCGAGCTCGACCGCGAGTTCCTCGACAGCCTTGCCGCCGAGCATCGCGTTGTCGTCACCCTCGAGGACGGCATATTGGACGGTGGCTGGGGCGAGCGCGTCGCGTGCTATCTGGCCTGCACGCCTGTGCGCACGCGCACCTTCGGCATCGCCAAGGGCTTCCCCGACCGCTACGACCCCAACGAGCTGCTCGCTCAGAACGGCATGACGGTCGAGAACATAACCGCCGAAGCCGTAAGGCTACTCAACGAGTAAGAAAACCTCCGCAAGGAAAGCACCCCTGCGGAGGTTTTTATTTTCGCGACGCGATTATCTCGATCTGTAACATCTAGGGCCCGAATTCCCGTCTAACTGTTACAGATTGAGACAAAACAGCAAGGCAGGCCGCCACATCTGCAAGAACCACCACAAAGGTGCCTGTCCCCTTTGTGGTGGATTTCAAAGCACTATCTCAGCTGCAATTATCGACGTTTGCCCAGATAAAACCTGCCAAAATAAACCTGTCCCTTTTTGGTAGGTAGAATTACCCATAAGGTAAGTATGTTTCTGAGTTATTTCGTGTTGACCCGTCTGAACGCAATGGGGTATAACTCTACTCAACCGCTAGGGATTTTATTGAGAAAGGTGTTCTACCATGAGCAAGAACCTCTCCCAGCAGGTCGTTCTCGACCGCCGCGGCTTCGTTGCCGCCACCTTCGCAACCGTCGCCGGCCTTGGTCTTGCCGGCTGCTCCGACACCAGCGCCGAGGCCGACAAGGGTTCCGCCGCCGGCTCTTCCAAGAGCTCCGAAGATACCGAGGCTTCTACCACGCTCGACGCCAAGGCGTTCGACAAGCTCGTCGACAACGGCCCCAAGGCCGATGACGACGCCATCGCCGCCAGCACCTGGGCCACGGCCGTCAAGGACGCCGGCGTCTTTAAGATCGGTGGCGTTCAGACCTCCACGCTCTTCTCCCTCCTCAACGAGAAAGACGGTCAGACCCGCGGCTTCGATGCCGGTATCGCACAACTCCTGTCCAACTACATTCTGGGCGAGAACAAGGTCGAGATCACCCAGGTGACCTCGGACACGCGCGAGTCCGTCCTGCAAAACGGCCAGGTCGACGCTGTCTTTGCCACCTACACCATCACTGACGAGCGCAAGAAGCTCGTCTCCTTCGCTGGCCCCTACTACTACACCCAGCAGGCCATCCTGGTGCTCGCCGATAACGACGACATCAAAAGCGTCGACGACCTGGCCGACAAGAACGTCGCCGTCCAGTCCGGTTCCAACGGCCCCGCTATCCTGGAGGAGTTTGCCCCCAAGGCCAGCCAGCAGGAGTTCAAGACCGACGAGGAGGCCCGCCAGGCACTCCAGCAGGGCCGCGTTGACGCCTACGTCATCGATAACAACATGCAGCAGAGCGCCCTGGTCCGCGAGCCCGGTAAATACAAGATCGCCGGCAAGCCCTTCGGCAGCAAGGAGCCCTATGGCATCGGCCTGCCGCTCGATTCCGACGGCGTCGCCTTCGTTAACGACTTCCTTAAGAAGATCGAGGACGATGGCACCTGGACCGAGCTGTGGCAGATCTGCATCGGCGACCGTACGGGCGACACCAACGTTCCCGAGCTGCCCGAGATCGGCGCCTAGGCAGCGAGCCTGGTAACGGCCGCAACGAAACCATATGGAAACGTACGATGCGCTTTATTGCGATAAACTGTTTCCAATCTGAGTTGTCGGGGCTTCCGTACACACGGGAGCCCCTTTCCTTATCGGCAGGAGGTCCGCATGAGTCTCTCCGAGCTCTGGTCGCTCTATGGCCAGAACTATATCGACGCGCTGCTCGCAACCTGGGGCATGACGCTTGAGTCGTTTGCCATCGCCATGGTGCTGGCCGTCGCCGTCACCGTGATGCGCGTGTCGCCGCTCAAGCCGCTGCGCGTCTTTGGCGACCTGTATGTACAGGTCTTCCGTAACATCCCCGGCATCGCGCTGCTCATCATCGTCGTCTATGCGCTGCCGCCGCTCAAGGTCGTCCTGCCGTACCGCACCTGCGTTATCGTCGCCACGGTCCTGTTGGGCTCGGCCTTTGGTTCCGAGAACTTTATGAGCGGCATCAACACCGTTGGCGTCGGTCAGGTCGAAGCCGCACGTTCGCTCGGCATGAGCTTTAACCGCATCCTCGCCAAGATCGTGATTCCGCAGGCGCTGCGCTCGAGCGTATTACCCATGACCAACCTCTTTATCGCCGTCATGCTTACCACCGCGCTCGGCAGTCAGGTACCGCTTAAGCCGCAGGAGCTCACCGGCGTGGTCAGCTACATCAACACGCGCTCGCTCGGTGGCGTCGCTGCGTTCTTTATCTCGGCGCTCGGCTACCTGGGAACGGCCTTTGTGGTGAGCCACGTTGGCAACTACATCGATAAGAAGGTGAGGATCCTCCGATGAGCAAGCACCCCACCTCCGCGCTCACCATGCGCGATGCGCTCTACGAGGCTCCCGGCCCCAAGATGCGCGCCAAGATTCGCATCGGCACCGTCATCTCGCTTGTTGCCGTGGCCGCACTCGCCGTCCTGGTACTGCAGCGCTTTTATGTGACCGGTCAGCTTTCGGTCCACTACTGGTATTTCTTTACGCACCTCACTACCTGGAAGTTCCTGCTTGCCGGCTTTGAGGGCACCGTTAAAGTCGCACTCACTGCCGGCGCCATCGCGCTGGTGCTGGGCTTGACCCTTATGCTCGGCCGCACGAGCGATATTAAGCCGCTGCAGCTGGTCTGCCGCGTGCTCACCGATTTCTTCCGCGGCGTGCCGAGCCTGCTGTTCATCTACTTCTTCTTTTTGGTGCTACCCCAGTACAAGATCGCGCTGCCGTCGTTTTGGATGCTCACGCTTCCCGTCGCGCTTGCCGCAGCCGGCGTGCTGGCCGAGATTTTCCGCGCCGGCGTCAACGCCGTACCGCGCGGGCAGGTCGAGGCGGCCCAGGCGCTCGGTCTCTCCAAGGCTAAAATCACCTTTAAAATCGTATTGCCACAGGCGATTCGGTTTATCATTCCGTCCTTGATTTCACAGCTTGTGGTCGTAGTCAAAGACACCACCGTCGCCTATGTGGTGAGCTACCCCGACCTCATGCAAAATGCCCGCGTGCTCATTACCAACTACGACGCTCTCGTGTCGGTCTACTTGGTTATCGCGGTCATCTACATCCTCATCAACGTCGCGATCAACAAGGCCGCTGTCTATGTTTCGCACAAGACCGGCGCGACCATCATCCGCTAACGCTTTACCATTTCGAGTCATAAGGAGCCGAGCACCATGGCACAGAGCATCTCTTCCACCGGCAATCAGCCGCTGATCGAGCTCAGACACGTCGATAAGCACTATGGCGATCTGCACGTCCTCAACGACATCAATCTCTCGGTCGACCGCGGCGAGGTCGTCGTTGTGATTGGACCCTCTGGCTCGGGCAAGTCGACCATGTGCCGCACCATCAACCGCCTGGAAACCATCGACTCGGGCGAGATTCTCATCGAGGGCGAGCCACTGCCGCAGGAAGGCAAGGATCTTGCCCGCATGCGTGCCGAGCTGGGCATGGTGTTCCAACAGTTCAACCTGTTTGCACACATGACGGTGCTGCAGAACGTCATGCTGGGGCCGGTCGACGTGCTGGGTGTCTCCAAGGACGAGGCCCGTGAGCGCGCCATGGACCTGCTGGGCCGCGTGGGCGTGGCCGAGCAGGCCGATAAGGTGCCCGCACAGCTCTCGGGCGGCCAGCAGCAGCGCGTGGCCATCGCCCGCTCGCTTGCCATGCAACCCAAGGCCATGCTTTTTGACGAGCCCACGAGCGCCCTTGACCCTGAGATGATCAACGAGGTGCTCGAGGTCATGGTCCGTCTGGCACAGCAGGGCATGACGATGATCGTCATCACGCACGAGATGAACTTTGCCCGCCGCGTGGCCGACCGCGTCGTGTTCATGGCCGACGGCCAGATCGTGGAAACCGGCACGCCCGACGAGTTCTTCGACCACCCCCAGACCAAGCGCGCCCAGGACTTCCTCAACTCCATCAAGGGTCACTAGCCAGACCGCCCACCCGCCCGCCATGCCCATCCAAACTCGAAAGTTACACCTATGATCGGAACTCGTACTTCATCGTCCTACACCCCGCACGTCGACGTCGCCCCCGCCGACCGCCCACTCATCCTCGTCGCGCCGCGCTGGGAAGAGGCGAAGCTGTTTTTGAGCGAAACGCTCTCCCCCAACGAGGAGATCGCAAGTGTCTTTGTCGATGCCATCCTTGCCGCCGGCGGTCTGCCGCTGCAGATGTCCATCACCGAGGACATTGAGGTTATCCGTCATTACGTCGATATCGCCGACGGCATCGCCATTCCCGGCGGCCCGGACGTCAACCCCAAGCGCTGGGGCGATGATCGACCCTACGACCCCACCCTCTGCTGCGAGATTCGCGATAGCTTTGAGTTTAAGCTGGTCGGCGAGGTACTCCGCGCCAAGAAGCCGCTCTTTACCACCTGCCGCGGCACGCAGCTGCTCAACGTCGCCACCGGCGGCACCCTGTGCATGGACGTGCCGAGCCTGGGTGCGCGCGAGGGTCGCACGCAGTGGCGCCACACCCACGTGCTCAACGATCCCGTGCACCCCGTCGAGGTCGTGCCGGGCTCGCTGCTGGAACGCGCGGTTGGCGGGCACAGGCTAATCCAGACCAACTCCGCACACCACTGTTGCGTCGATCGTCTGGGTAAAAGCACGCGCTTGGTCGCCAAGGCAACCGACGGCGTTCCCGAGTGCATCGAGGTCGAAGGCCAGCCTTTCTGCCTGGGCGTGCAATGGCATCCCGAGTACACCTGGCAGACGCTCGAGACCGACTTTAACCTGTGGAAGTCGTTTGTCGAGGCAGCGGCAAAGGTTAAGCAGGCCCGTTAGTTCACGGACAGCACAACACAAAAGGGCGCCCCGCCGGCCACATGGTCCGGCGGGGCGCCCTTTTACCTATATGTGGCCGGCACGCAACCCAAGGCTCGCAAGCTCTTATTCAGCCGCTTCGCGCAGGGCCGACATCGTAGCCGCATATTGCCGCTGCAACGCATGCATTCCCTCGCGAGCGCCGTCAACGGCATCGGCGCCGCGCAGCGCTTCGGTTACCACGACCGCCGGCTCGTACAGATTATCGAATCCCAGGTTCTGGCTCACGCCCTTGAGCGTGTGCGCTGCCATAAACGCACCTTCGGCGTCTCCTGCCGCCATGGCGGCCTCCAGCTTGTCCATGCTCTCGTCATCCAAAAACTTGAGGGCAAAGCGGGCAAGCATTTCCTCGCCCATCAGCCGAGCGCACGCGTCATCATAATTAGCGCCGATCTTCTCATACGCCTCACGCATGGAAATCATGGATTAAAAACTCCTTTGGTCAAACTAAATCGTGGGGAACGCGACAACGTCGGCGGGGCGCGCCAACGTCTCGGCAATACGGTCTTGCACCTCGAGCAGGCAGTCGAGCAACAGCGGGTTAAAGGTGCCGCACTTACCGTCCAGGATCATTTGGATCGCCTCCTTGTGCGGGATAGCGTCTTTGTATACGCGCACGCTCGTCAGGGCATCGTACACGTCGGCCACCGAAACCACCTGTGCGGCAATGGGAATTTCGTCGCCCTTAAGGCCATCGGGGTAACCCTTGCCGTCCCAGCGCTCGTGGTGCCAACGCGCAATCTGGTACGCATATTCCATAAGCGCATTGCCGGCGTGATGGCTACCCAGCTCACGCAGCATGTCGGCGCCGATCGTGGTATGCGTCTTCATAACCTCGAACTCCTCGGGCGTAAGGCGTCCGGGCTTGTTGAGAATCGCATCGTCAATCGACATCTTGCCGATATCGTGCAGCGCCGAAGCCAGGGCGATCGTGGAGCGTTCCTCATTGTCGAGGAAGATCGTGCCGCTACGCTGGACCAGACAGCCAAGCAGCAGCTCGGTCAGCTTCTCGATGTTCGTAACGTGCCTGCCGCTCTCGCCGTTGCGAAGCTCCATGACGCCAGCCATGATGTCGATGAGCATGCGACTGTTCTTGACGCGCTCGTTGTACTGCTGGGACAGCAGGTTCGTCAGGCGGCGCTGTTTGGCGTATAGGCGAATGGTGTTGCTTACACGGCGGCGCACGACACGGGAGTCAAACGGGCGGTTGATATAGTCCGAGGCGCCCAGCTCGTACGCGCGCAGAACCATATCATCGGAATCTTCGCTCGAAATCATGATGACAGGCAGATTGTCGATGCCCGATCGGCGCGACAGACCGGCCAGCACCTCAAAGCCGCTTACGCCCGGCATGACAATATCCAGCAGCACGAGCGACAACTCATCGCCATAGCGGTCGACCATGTCGAGCGCCGTACGACCGTTATCGGCCTCGAGGATGCAATACTCGTCCTTGAGCATCTCGTTGAGAATGGCTCGGTTCATCTCGGAGTCATCGATAATAAGCACCAAAGGCTTTTCGCTTTGGAAGGCCTCGATGGAATCGGAATCGGTCACGACCGTACCGGCTTTTGCCTTAGCGCGGCTCAGTAACTGGACAGCGCGGCCAACGCCCTCGTCGACCGTCTCGCCATGAATGCGAACGCCACCAACACATGCCGTCAAGCTCACGTATTCATGGCCCGGAATAACCGTGGAATGAACGGCATCGGATACCTGATGCAGGCGACGGGCAAAGTCATCGGAGGGAATATCGGGCATGACGACCACAAACTTGTCGCAGCCATAGCGCACAAGCTCGTCAGTCGAACGAATTCCGCTGCGTATGGCCGTCGCCACGGCACCGAGCGCAAGGTCGCCGGCATGGCGGCCACACGTATCGTTGAAGACCCTAAAATCATCAAGGTCGATCATCGCCACACCGGCCTTCATGCGGGCGCTACGAAGCTTTTCTTCGTAATATCGGCGATTGCGCACACTCGTCAGCACGTCGGTGTAGACAAGGTCCTCTTCTGCGGCCTCCTGCCCATCGATCGGACGTACCATCAGCAAGACGTGAGGCTCGCCCTCGACCTTTAGAGGGCGCAGACGGGCGCGGTACTCAACACCATCGTTGAGCAGTTGCTCCGACACCTCATCGGAGTCTGCCAAGGCCTCAAGACTCGACTGACGCAGACAAGGGCAGCGATCGCCGGCGAGCAAGCAGTTAGGCTCGCTCTTAATCTGATCGGCCGACAGCAAACGCACCACGGGGTAGGTCTTCGCGACGCGGGCGACCTCGGCGGCAGCCTCCTCGTCGGTTAGATTGACCTCGTGATTATTGAGCATATGGGGCCCTTTCGATAGTTTCGCATGAAGCGGTGGGTTCCAAATGTTACAAGGTTAACACCTTGTCGATGCAGGTAAGCACGTGAATGCTGTTACATTTTTATGAGTTGGCAGACGGCGCGATTGAAGCCGCAGACGTGAGGTTTTGAACACATTTGTTAACACGGCCGAAACGTCTGCGGGTGAAGCCCGCTTTGGCTATTGCGGGTGCTAGAACCCCAGGATGCCACGGACAGCCCGGGCAGCCGCTGCCGGGCGATCGCGCAGGCCGTTGTGCGCGCCGGGAACCGTTACGAGCGGACAGTCCAAAAGCTCAGCCGCCACCCTCGTGCCCGCCTCGCGAGGCGTGCCAATCGAGAGCTCGCCCAAGAGCACGGCGGCCACCGTTTTCGACGCGCGAACGCTATCCCAATCGGGAACGCAAGTCATAGTAATCCCGTATTCGTTTGCCATGAAACTACGACCGTTGCGCAGGGCATGCTTGGCTTCTGCCTCGGTTGCCTTGGGAGCCTCAGGGTCCGAATCGCCGATGGCGCCCAGGAAGGCCCGTAATGCCCTGGAGACCTTTCCCGCGGCGATCATCTCGAGCAAAACCGGGGCCGCGCCCAGACCGGCACCCTCATCCGTCACGGCGGGTTCATGCAGGATCGCACGCGAAATTATGGCGGGGTTTGCACGGAGAAGCTCCAGGGTCACCAACGTACCGGCACTGTGCGCGAGCACGTTTGCCGGAGCACCAATATGCTCGATAACGGCCTGCAGGTCGGCGGCCTGGGCGGCGAGGTCGTAGCGTCCGTCCGCAGCGTCGCCGCTCTCGCCGCAACCGCGGCGGTCGTAGGCAATGACGCGATAGTCAAAGGCAAGCTCGCGGGCGATGGCGTCAAAAAAGACGCCGTCGACGCAGGCACCGTGCACGCAAACCAAGGCGGGTGCATCGGACGATACAACCGGGCCGGCATACTCGCGGCAGGCGATCGTAGTGCCCGCATTCTCGACCGTAAAATCCATGTTGTGCCCCCATCATCAACGCCCATCCAGTTGCACGTCAGTACGATTGGATGGACCCGCATTGCCTTACGACTTGTTAACAGATTAACTGTACCCGACCCGAGGCTTTTCATGGCACGGCATAATGAGCGACGTGAAAAAACGAAACTTGTAAAGCAAGAGCCCACACCTTGCTTTGGAGCCGATGCTATGCTTAGGCACAATTGTCTTGAGGAGCATATGCCTATGTCTACGTTTTTGAATGCCGGCCCCATCTTTGGGCCCGTTCGCAGCCGTCGCTTGGGCCTTTCGCTCGGTGTCAACATGATGCCGGCGAGCGGCAAAATCTGCACGTTCGACTGCATCTACTGCGAGAACGGCCTCAACGCTGAGCGCCCCTGCCACGAGCCGTATAACACGGCTGCCGTGGTGCTCGATGCACTCGAGGCCAAGCTGCACGAGATGGCAATCGAGGGCGAGCTCCCCGATGTAATCACGTTTGCCGGCAACGGCGAACCAACCGCCGCACCTGAGTTTCCGCAGGCCATCGCCGGCGCCGTCGCGCTGCGCGACCAGCTGGCCCCAAACACCAAGATTGCCGTGCTTTCCAACGGCACGCGCGCCGACCGTCCCCAGGTGCACGATGCGCTCATGATGGTCGACGACAACATCCTCAAGCTCGATACGGTCGACCCGGCATTTATCCAGCTGCTCGACCAGCCCGTTGGCCCCTACGATGTAGAGCACCAGATAGAGACGTTCGCAAACTTTAACGGTCATGTCATTATCCAGACGATGTTTTTGAGCGGTGAGTACCGGGGCAAGTCTCTCGATAACACCGGCGAGGAGTACGTCGGCCCTTGGCTCTCGGCGCTCGAGCGCATTCGCCCACAGGAGGCGACCATTTACACGGTGGCGCGCGAGACACCGGTCGCCGGCCTTGCCAAAGCAGCACCCGACGTCCTCGACGCCATTGCTGCACGCGTGTGCGCCCTCGGCATCCCCTGCCAGGTGAGCTACTAGCAAAACCACGCAGCAGCCAGTGCCCGCCATCCCGCCCCATCAGTTGCGGTGATATAGTTCCTATTTGTGCTGTTAAACCGCTTAAATCGGAACTATATCACCGCAACTTTTATAGACGCGTGGGTGGGCTATACTAGCTGCGGATGAAAGGAAGTTAGCCATGTTTGACAAAGGACCCGTGCCCGGCCGCAACGACGCTTGCTGGTGCGGCAGCGGCAAAAAATATAAGAAATGCCATAGCACCTTTGATGAGCGCCTCGAGCGCTTGTGGGAAGAGGGCTGGGAGGTTCTGCCCCGCACACTCTACAAGACGCCCGCCGACATCGAGGGCATCAAGCGCTCTGCCGCCATCAACGTGGGCGTGCTTGACTACGTAGGCGAGCACATCGCCGCGGGCATGACCACCAACCAGATCGACCAGATGATCTACGACTACACCGTCGAGCACGGTGGCACGCCGGCCGACCTCAACTACGAGGGCTACCCCAAAAGCGTGTGCACCTCGATCAACGACGTCGTCTGCCACGGCATCCCCTGCGATACGGACGTGCTGCACGAAGGTGACATCATCAATGTGGACTGCTCTACGATCTTGGACGGCTACTTTAGCGACTCGAGCCGCATGTTCTGCATCGGCGAGGTCTCGGCCGAGCGCCAGCGTCTTGTCGACGTCACCCGCGCCAGCGTGGAGGCGGGCCTGGCGGCCGTCAAGCCATGGCTGCCGCTGTCCGTTATGGCCGAGGCCGTGCAAAAGACGGTCGAGGACGCCGGTTTTAGCGTGGTGCGCGAGTACGGCGGACACGGCATCGGTAAGGAGTTCCACGAGGACCCGTTTGTGGGCTTTACCACCGAGGCGCCCGATGTGGACACCATCATGGCCCCGGGCATGGTCTTTACCATCGAGCCCATGGTCAATGCCGGAGCTCCCGACATTAAAATCAGCAAGGGCGACGGCTGGTGTGTGCGCACCAAGGACGGTAGCGACTCCGCCCAGTGCGAGGTGCAGCTGGTCGTGACCGAGGACGGCTACGAGCTGCTGAGCTGGTAGCCGTGGATGCGCCGGATGCTGACGGGCACGCTCGTCTTGCATCCGGCGTTTTTATTTGAACGTTTTGCCTGATACAACCTGCCAAAATAAACCTGTCCCTTTTTGGCAGGTCGAGCGGAGAGGACTGCTTGTGAACATCCTGGTTTTGTTGCCCGTCAACGACCGCCATCGCGCGATCCTCGAGTCGAGCGCTCCGGGCGAGGACTTTATCTACACGAGCTCCGACGCCGCCACGCGCGAGCAGGTCGCCGATGCCGACGTGATCCTGGGCAACATCGACCCTGACATGCTCACAGCATGTGAGCATCTCCAGCTGCTGCAACTGCAGACCGCGGGCTATGACGATTACTTGGCCGCCGGGACCGTGCCGGCTGACGCCAAGTTGTCTTGCTCGGTGGGCGCCTATGGCCAGGCCGTGAGCGAGCACATGTTTGCCATGGTCCTTTCCATGATGAAGCGCCTGCCCGGCTACCAGGACCTGCAGCGCGAGCATCGCTGGGAGGACTTGGGGCCGGTCACCTCGCTCAAAAATGCCAATGTGCTGGTGCTGGGCGCGGGCGATATCGGCGGCCACTTCGCCACGCTCTGCCGCAGCATGGGCGCGCACGTCCGCGGCATCAAGCGCCATCCACTCGTCTACCCCATTGTGTTTGAGGACATGGACGGCATGGACGCCCTGTCCGAGCGCCTGGCCGAGGCTGACATCGTCGCATCCTTTATGCCCAGCACACCCGAGACCCGCGGCCTGGCGAACGCCGAGTTCTTCGCCGCGATGAAACCGGGTGCCTTCTTTGCCAACGGCGGCCGCGGCGACCTTGTGGTCGCCGACGACTTGGTTGCCGCCCTGGAGTCGGGTCATCTCGCCGGCGCCGCGGTCGACGTCACCGACCCCGAGCCGCTGCCTGAGACAAGCCCACTGTGGGATGCACCCAACATGCTCATCACGCCGCACGTCTCCGGTTGGTTCCACCTGGCAGCCACGCTCAACAATGTGGTCGACATTGCCGCAGAGAATCTGCGTCACCTGCAGGCTGGCGAGACGCTCCGCTGCTGGATCGAGCATTAAGAATTACGCCGTTTTACAAACGGCGTAATGAGCCGACGCTGCGAGCCCGCCAGAGCGGCAATCTGACGTTCAATCGTCGGGCATGACCAGAAGGTCAATGCCCTCCTCTTTCAAGGCACCTTGCTCACTCTGGCGGGCTCTCGCTGACTTTTATTCGACCTGTGGGGTCTTCAAATTGTTAGAGCGTTGCTAAGTAATTCTTTGCGTCTTCTACGCTCATTGCTGCGACGGGCGCATGCGAACAGAGCTTGACATCGTTGGTGACCAGTAAATCTGCTTGGGAGCGTATCGCTGCCGCAATGATTAAATCGTCTTCGTAATCGCTATGGAGCTCACGCTGCCTGCTCGCCATCCATATATCGCTCAGGTCACAGGGCACCGGCGTGGCAAGTTGCGACAACACGTCGAGGCAATCCCATGCAAGCGAAGTTGCTGCCGTAGCGGCATACTGGGAAAGCGAACCGTGCTCTCGCCGATACCATGTCTTATGTTCGCTCGAAATCAAATAGAACAGATCTTTGGACGATGTCGCCGCATACAGCAAATCCACCTGCGCCGTGCATGCATCGCGTAAAAACTCAATCGCCACCGAACGACCACGTCGTGAGGGAATGAAGTAATCGAGCCACACGTTGGTGTCAACCAAGATGCGCTTTGGAGCCTCACTCATAGAGCCAGCTCATCTCCTCGCCGTAGCGATCCGCATAGGCATTCCGTTTGAGCTCTTCGTCGTCCGATGGCTGAGCCCTGACCATATCGATTCCCGACTCACGGCAAGCGGCAGCGAACAGCTTCGACCCCTGATCCATGAGCTCGAGCTTACGTTTGGCGGCCTTTTCGCGCTCACGCTGTTCCGCCCGGGCACGACTGGGCAGCAGGATATCCTCGAGCGCACCGGGGCGATCGGCCAGCGACGCTGCAAGCTGCCAGAGCGCTCGCACCGCTTGGCTCGGCGTCATACCGGCCCTGGAGAGAGCGGCGTCCCCACTCCTTTTAAGATCGGCATCGAGACGTACGTTGATCTGAGCGGCTGTTGTGGTCATGACCTCTCCTTAATACTTTACAATCATCATAAAACTCTATGGTAGATACGTAAAGCATGTATAGCATTTATAAGCATTAGCCGTACTCTGTACACAAAAAGCCGCCGAGGCACACTGCACCTCGGCGGCTACGTATCACCGATCTAGTTCGGTTTCACCCTTTGCATTCGTCCAGATAAAACCTGCCAAAATGAACCTGTCCCTTTTTGGAAGGTTTTAGAGCTCCACGCTTTCGGCGCCGTTGATGGTTAGGTTTCGCTCGTAGAAGGCGGTGAGGGCGCGGATGGCGTACATCACGTCGCGCACGCCGCCGGTCTCGTAGCTCGAGTGCATGGCCAGCTGCGGCAGACCCACGTCCACGGCATGCATGCTCGCCTGCATATTGGACAGATTGCCGAGCGTGGAACCGCCCGCCATATCGCTCTTGTTGGCGAAGGCCTGCGTGGGTACGTCGGCGTCATCACAGATGGCCTGGAACACCGCACGGCTAAAGGCGTCAGTGCAGTAGTGCTGGTTGGCGGCTTCCTTGATGACAATACCGCCGTTGAGTACGACCTGGTTGCGGGCATCGCACTTCTCGGCGTGGTTGGGATGCACGGCATGTGCATTGTCACAGCTTACAAGCATCGAGGCGGCAAGGGCGCGATGGTACGACTCGTCGTCAAAGCCCAGTGATCCGTTAATGCGGCGCAGTGCATCGGCCAAGAACGTCGACATGGCACCCTGCTTGGTCTCGGAGCCAACCTCCTCGTTATCGAAGCAGCAGAAGACCGAGACGTCGTGCGCGTTCTCGGCGCCCAAAAATGCCTGCAGCGAGGTATAGGCGCAGGCCAGGTCGTCGAGCTTGGGCGTCGAGATGAACTCGTCGGCCCAGCCCCAAATGCGCGCATCCTGACGATTGACCAGGAACAGATCGCGGCCCAAAATTTGTTCGGGCTCAACGTCCAGCTCGTCGGCGATCAGAGCATCAAAGTCGCCCTGCTTAAGATCACCGGCGCTGATGAGCGGACACAGGTCGACGGCGCGGTTGGGCGCAAAGCCCTCATTAACGCCACGATTCATATGGATGGCAAGGCTCGGGATAATAGCGACCTCGCGCTCGGTGGAAAGCAGGCGACTCTCAATACGGTCGCCTTCGCGTACCAACACGCGTCCAGCCAGCGCCAGCGGGCGATCGAACCAGGTGTAGTCGATCATGCCGCCGTAGGCCTCGGTGTTCAGGCGCAGCGTCTCGCCCGCGCCGTCGAGCTCGGGCACGGCCTTAACCTTAAACGTCGGCGAGTCGCTGTGCGACGCCGTCAGCTGAAAATGGTAGTCGCCGGCAACGCCGTCCTCGCCCCACGTCGCGGCCAGGTCCTCGCCCACCTTAAAGGCAACAACGCTCGAGGTGTTGCGCTGCGTGTAATAACGCCCGCCCGGCTCGATGTCCCACGCCGCATTCTCGGGCAGGTAGGTAAAGCCCGCCTCGTCGAGCTCGGCCATAATGGTCGCCGCCGTATGGAACATGCTGGGGCATGCCTCGATAAAGTCGATAAGGTCGTTGGCGGCCTCGATATCGTCGGCCGTCACGTGCGCGCGCTCGGGCGTTTCCTGATCCGTCATGCTCTCCCCTTTCGCTGGGTTGATGGTCCCTTCCAGCATACCCCGCCGCGCCAGCACCGCGCTCTTCATTCCGTGTTTAATCCCGCGCCGCTCGCCAAGTTGAGCCATCATGCCCGTGCAACTTTTGCGACAATTACGCTAACAGGACGAGAGGAGCCGTCATGAAGCCACGTAACATTGCCATCGCCTGCGGTGTCGCGGGAGTCGCCGTCGGCCTTGCCGCTGCCACCGGTATCGTTTATCACAAGCAAATCAAGTCCGCCGCGTCGCCCAAACGCTTGACCGGCTACGCGGATAGCTATGACCTGTACGCAATCGACATCGCCTACGACTACGATCTTGATCGCATCATCGCCGCTGGCGTGCGCGACGACCAGGCCTACATCGATGTCGTGGTGGCGCAGGTGCTGCCCGGTGTGCCGGTACATGTCCAGGCGCCCCAGTTTGCCTGCAGCGCTTTTGTCGCCGTAGATGCCGAAGGCCGCGTGCGCACCGGTCGCAATTACGACTTTAAGGACGACACCTCGGCGCTGCTGGTGCGCAATCACCCACGCGGCGGCTATGCCTCCATCGGGTTTGCCGCCCTTAACAACCTGGGCGATAACACTCCGCTTGACTCCGTCGCCGGACGCGCCGCCGCACTCATGGGCCCGTTTGCCCAGCTCGACGGTGTTAACGAATGCGGCGTGTCCATTGCCGTACTCACCCTGGATTCCAAGCCCTGTGACCAGGACACGCAACGTCCCGTCATCAACACCTCACTCGCCATCCGTCTGGTGCTCGACCGCACGGCTACCACGCAAGAGGCCGTCGACCTGCTTTCCGCCTACGACATGCACGCCATGGCCGGACGCGATTACCACTTCTTTATCAACGACGCCGCCGGTGACGCGCGCGTAGTAGAGTGGGATCCGCGCGATCCGGACCGTGCTTTCAAAGCGACTCCTGTACGCCAGGTTACGAACTTCTACGCCTGCTATGGCGACGAAGTGCTGCCCAACCAAAAGAATGACGAGCTGGGCCATGGTAAAGAGCGCGCCGTCGCAATCGCCGATGTCCTTGACGCCCACGCCGGTGCCCAGGACGAGGCAGTCGCTTGGAAGGCCCTTCGCGCCGCAGCCCAAGAGCCCAATCCGGAAGACATCACCAGCAATACGCAATGGTCGGTCGTCTTTGACAATACCGAGCCCGCTGCCGCCATCACGCTGCGCCGCCACTGGGGCAACGTCGATGCCTTCGCACTGTAAGGAGCCAGGCCCGTCGACCTTACGTTCCCTGACGTTGCTTACATTTCCATACGCTTGAGCTAACACGTTTTACCCCCGTATCAACAGTGTGCGGGGGTAAACTTATGCGCATGTTATAACTTGCCCGGAAGGATTCATCATGCTCAGGATCGGTCTTCTTACCAGTGGCGGCGACTGCCAGGCGCTCAACGCCACCATGCGCGGCATCGTCAAAACGCTTATGACCAATAGCGAAGAACCTATCGAGATCTATGGTTTTGAGGACGGCTACCAGGGCCTTATCTACAGCAGGTTCCGCGTCATGTCGCCCGCCGATTTTAGCGGCATCCTCACCCGCGGCGGCACCATCCTGGGCACGAGCCGCACGCCGTTCAAGCGTCTGGACACTCCCGAGGCCGACGGCGTCGAGAAGGTGCCGGCAATGGTCCACACCTATCACAAGCTGCAGCTCGACTGCCTGTTTATGCTGGGCGGCAACGGCTCCACCAAGACTGCCAACCGCCTGCGCGAAGAGGGTCTCAACGTTATCGCCCTGCCCAAGACCATCGATAACGACACCTGGGGCACCGAGCTGACGTTTGGCTTTACGAGCGCCATCGACGTCGCCACCAAGTGCATCGACGACATCCACACTACCGCCTCGAGCCACGGCCGCGTGTTCGTTATCGAGATCATGGGCCACAAGGTTGGCTGGATTCCACTGTACGCCGGCGTCGCGGGCGGCGCGGATGTCATCCTGATTCCCGAGATCCCCTACGACATGGACAACGTCATCAAGACCATCGAGCATCGCATGGAAACCGGCAGCCGCTTTACCATCGTGGCCGTCGCCGAGGGCGCCATCTCCAAGGAGGACGCGGCGCTGTCCAAGAAGGAGTACAAGAAGAAGCTCGCCGAGCGCACGAGTCCGTCGATTGTCTACGACATCGCCAAGGAGATCGAGGCCAAGACCGGTCGCGAGACCCGCGTCGCCATCCCCGGCCACACGCAGCGCGGCGGCCAGCCCGATGCCCAGGACCGCATCTTTGCGACCCAGTGCGGCGTCGAGGCCGCGCTGGGCTGCCTGCGCGGCGAGTTTGGCTACATGATTGCCCTGCGTGACGGCAAGATGTGCCACATGCCGCTCGAGGATGTCGCTGGCAAGCTCAAGTTTGTCGATCCCCAGAGCGACCTGGTGCGCGAGGCCAAGGCGTTGGGCATCAGCTTCGGCGACGAATAGCCTCGGCTGGAACCGCCCCCATCGGAGGCCCCAGGGCTTACCTCCCAAATCGTCCTCGGACATGTCTGGACCCCGCCGTGCGCTTCGCGCGGCGGGGTCCTTCCGTCCTGCAGAAAGATTTGGGAGGTAAGCCCTGGGGCCTCCTGCGGTAACCGGGGAGGCCGAGGCTATTCGTCTTCTTGCTGCGGGTGCCTGGGGTAGGATGCGGCGTGCATTTTTGGGAGTATTCAGCAGCCGAGGGTGCCTGCATACTGGATTTTGGGCGAGAGACAGGCGCCGCGGGCCGCATTCTGCAAAAAAATGAGCGGTCCTCGAGGCGCCGGAGCTCAAAGTCAGGCTTTCAATGCGCTTTTGTGCGCCCGCTCCCACACCCGCGGACTCCGGGATGCTGAATTCTCCGGAATTTGCACGCCGCCCCCTGGGTTACCCGTAGGCAAAAAGCAACCGCCCCGCCGAAATATGCAATCGACAGGACGGTTTATGCAATTTAGTGGCTGTGGGCGCGTCGGTGGCTCGCTACAGCTTGAATCCCAGAACGGGTTACTCGGCGCTCTTAAAAGCGCCGAGTAACCCGCCAAAAAGGGACAGGTTCATCTTTGGCAGGTTAATCTGGGCAAACGCCGGACAACCATTAGGCGGCCTGGCGTTTACCCCGTTTTGCTGGGGATGTTTGTCGTTCAGTACTCTTACTGGCTAATCCAGTGTTGCGCATAGCTCTTAATGTCCTCGGTAAAACCGTCAAGGTCGTCAAGGGTGATCACGCTGTCGATAAGCAAATTGGCTATCTCGCGGTGCATTGTGCTGCGGCGAATGTCGTTTGCAATTACGCCTGAGGACAGCTTGTCTCTATTGAGGCGCTTTTCTAGTGCCCAAAATCTACTGGACGCTTCACTGTCGCCGTTCAGTATCTCAACGTACTGGCCGATGAGCTTTTCCATATAACGTTCTTGCCATTGAGGAAGCATTTTCTTAAACAGCTTCCAGTCGCTTTCGGCTACGTCGCGCATATGTCCTCCGCTCGTCAAACGGGCTTTCCATTTGCCTTTCATTCTATTTGGTTTTCGCCCGCAGGCGTGGGTGAGAGGCTCTCTTTAGCCTTCGAGATTGAGCTTGAATGATCCGTTGCCACAAAATGGACCTATCTACTACGTTTGCTACCACACCCTCGACCATGACAAAGATTGTAAAAATAAAACCGCAGGTAGAAAGCTTGCCAGTTTTCGAAAAAGGCGGGTATGGTCGGCCCCTTCGGGCTAAACGTAGTAAATAGGCCCTTTTCTTGGCGCGCGGTCAGCTCAATGCTTATCTCCGTGCCGGAACTGACCCAATTGTTTGTTAGTTACGGTGATATAGGGACTGTTTGGCGCTTTGGAGCCTCAAAACAGTCCCTATATCACCGCAACTTGGAAGGGACGGGCGGTGTCGGATGAGTGGCGCTGGCGGGTTAGGGCGGTTTAGGCCTGTTTGCGGTGCTTCCATTGTTTGCGGCACCAGTGCATAAGCGCTTTTACGATGGGAATCGTGATGAAGATGACCCATGCGGGATGGGGCTGTCCCAGGCAGAGCCACATGTAGAGGAACCAAGTTATGGCAGCTGCCGGGTAGACGGCGTCGACAAGCTTTGACAGATGACGCCGGTCGATGAAATCGCCAAGCGCGTAGTAGACGGGAATCAAAAAGACGAGGAAAAGTCCCGTAGTCCACACGCCGCAAATAATGCCGAGCGCCAGATAGGCGAGGGCGACAAGCACGGGGAAGGGGAACTTATTCCACGCGCGACCGAGCTTGGTGTGGAAATGCTTGCCATGATGGTCGAGCTTGTCGCGCGCCTCTTTCCAGCTGGAGAATTGTTCGCCGTCGATAACCACGGTGCCATCGGCATTGGTGTGCACGCTGTGCCCGTCGTCCTCTAGCGTGTCAATATGTACGCCGCCCGGCCCCACGTGCACCTCTTCACCCTTGCGGTCGTTGGTCACATGGATGCCGCTCCAGCCAACATGGACTTCCTCGCCTTTATTGGGATCAATGACGTGGATGCCGCGCGCGAGGGAAATATCGACAAGTGGTTTGTCGCCGCAATCGGCGTGCTCAGTAGAAGCCTCAGCCTCGTCAACCACATCCGCTGTCTCGGTGTCGGCACTGCCGTCCTCAAGGTCGTCGGCATCGCTAGCCGCTTCCCCATACAACAGCTCGTCCAACGACACGCCATACAGTGCGGCGAGCGCAATAAGGTTATCGGTATCGGGTGAGGACTCACTGCGCTCCCATTTACTGACAGCCTGGCGACTTACGCCCAGTTGGGCAGCAAGGGCCTCCTGAGAAAGACCGGCAGCTTTGCGGCGATCGACGAGACGCTGTGCCATCGCAAGGTCCATGGTGGTTCCTTTCATGTGGTGACCGTAATCGAATGAGGCGAGTATGCCGAAAACAACCGGTAGCGACCACCATTTCTAGTTAGAATCTGCCCCAACCCTACCGCAACTACCAGTAGCAACCCCTAACGACCTGCCATTTCATGACAAATGTCAGTGCAAATAACAACCAAGAGCCCTCTCGATAAGTTGCGGTGGAATAGTTCCCGTTTGGCATAGCAGAGCCATAAACGGGAACTATTCCACCGCAACTTACTATTAGGCCACGCACTCGCAGAGTAGCTGCGGGTGCCTGGGGTAGGATGCGGCGTGCATTTTTGGGAGTATTCAGCAGCCAAGGGTGCCTGCATACTGGATTTTGGGCGAAAGGCAGGCACCATGGGCCGCATTCTGTAAAAAACGAGCGGCTCTAGAGGCGTTGGGGCTCAGAATCGGGGCTTTCAGCGCAGTTTTGCACTCCCGCCCCCGCGCCCGCGGACCCCGGGATGCTGAATACTCCGGAATTTGCACGCCGCCCCCTGGGGTACCCGTGGACAAGTAGCAACCGCCCCGCCGAAATATGCATTCGACGGGGCGGTTTATGCAATAATGCGGATGTGGGTGCGTCGGTAGCTCGCTACAGCTTGAATCCCAGGACAGGTTACTCGGCGCTTTTGAGGGCGCCGACCATGTCGATCTTGTTGAGAGTTCGGTTGGTGGCGAGGTTGACGATAATCGTAAAGCCGAAGGAAAGTACCACGGCAAGCACGTAGCTCAGTGGCTCGACTTCGACGTCAAAGTACAGCGACGGCATCTGCAGGATGTACGTGAAGCTCTCGGCCAGCAAGCCACCCAGCGGCACGCCCAGCGCAGCGCCGATCGCCGTGAGGATCAACGTCTCCTTGTTGACGTAATGGTGCACCTCGCCACGGCGGAAGCCCAGCACCTTGATGGTCGCCAGCTCGCGTTCGCGCTCGGAGATATTCGTGTTGGACAGCGTAAACACCACCACAAACGATAGGCACGCCGCCATAAAGGTCACGAGCACCACGACGGAATTGATAATCGTAAAGTTCGCCTCGTAGTTCTGCCAATGTTCGGCCGTGCTCGAAATCGTAAGCCAGCCGTCACTCTTAAGATTCTTGCTAAACGCAATCTGGTCGGCCGACGAGCCCTTAAGCAGCACAAAGACGCCGTTAAGGCGTGCGCTTCGGCCAAACGCGCGCTCATAGGTGCCCTGCGTCATGTAAAGCGTGTTGCCCAGATAGTTAAGCGAAATGTCGCTGACTTTGACCTTGGCGACATTGAGCGACGAATCCTGGACGTGCGCCGTATCGCCCGGTTGAATCCCCAGCACCAGCTGTGAACTCTTACTCAGATACACGTCTCCGTCACGCAAAGACAGCGGTTCTTTTGACTCATCCTCCAGGCGCACATAGTCGTCCAGGTCGTTCGTGCGGTCATCGGGCACCACGATCAGCTGCACGGTCTCGCTCTTGCCGCCAAACGTAAAGGTGACGTTGTCGGTCATAATCGGCAGCGTCGAAGTCACGGTCACGTTGGAATCATTGGCCGCGCTGCGCTCATCCAACGCCGCGCACGTCTGCGAAAAATCGTCGGGATTGGCGACCGCCAGCAAGTCATAGCGCGTGATATGCCCATACTGCTTGGGCGAAAGCGCGACCGACGTGTCGCGAATACCCATACCGCAGATCACAAGCGCGGTGCAACCCGCAATGCCAAAGATGGTCATAAAGGCGCGCTTTTTATAGCGGAATAGGTTGCGTGCAGCGACCTTGTTCAAAAAGCCCATGCGGCGCCAAATAAAGCCGATGCGCTCAAGCAAGATGCGCGAGCCGGCACGCGGAGCCTTGGGACGCATGAGCGAGGCCGGGGTCTCGGCCATCTCGTGGCGGCAGGCGATAATCGTGGCGCCCACCACGCCCACGGCAAACAGCGCCACCGACACAATCGACGACACGATGTCGTACGAAAGCAGCATCTGGGGCAGCGAGTACATGTCGTCGAACACCGTAAACAGGAACAGCGGCAGGCCCACAAATCCGATGATATTGCCGAGCACGCCGCCGATCAGACAAGCCCACAGCGCATAGTCCACGTATTTGGACAGGATACGTCCGCGCGAATAACCGAGCGCCTTATACAGGCCGATGAGCGTGCGCTCCTCCTCGACCATGCGCGTGGCGGTGGTAAGGCTGATGAGCACGGCGACGATAAAGAAGATGAACGGGAACACCGTGGCGATGGCCTCAATTGACGAGCTATCGCTCTCCACGCTCGAGTAGCTTGCGATATTGCCGCGGTCCTGGATGTACCAGGTGCATTCACCAAGGTCAGAGAGCTCGGCGCGGGCATCGGCAAACTGCTGGTCGGCGGCGGCACGGCGCTGGTCCAGGTCGGCTTGTGCCTGCGCACGCTCGTCGCTGCCCTCGGCCATGCGATTGATGTTGTCCTGCTCAATCCCAAAGAGCATATTCGCCTGGCGCTCGGCCGCATCCAAGCTTGCCGGCGTGTCGACCGTCAGTTCCTGAGCGCGCGCTTTCTCACGCTCCTCGCGGATCTTCTCGATATTGCCCTTGACCTCATTGATCTTTGCCGCGTAGGAATCCGAATAGGAGTTGAGGCTCTTGGCTCCCTCGACGATCACGTGGACCGCGGAGTAGGAAGAAGATGTCGCGGCGTCCTCGCTCACATAGAACTTATAGTCCGCCGCCGAAGCAGCGCGAAAGGCGTTGACTGTCGAGTCAGAACTTACATCAGTGGGGTCGAGGACCTCGGCCGTAATGGTGTAATCGCCCGCGGCAAACTGGTCCTTGGCGCTTTGATTGGACGAGCTTGCGTCATTGGCGGCAAAACTCACCGTATCGCCGATTTTCTTGCCCGATGCCTTCAGGAACTTCGAAGTCACCGCGACCTCATCGTCGCTCTCGGGCAAATCGCCGTTCACGAGCACCGGCTGATCGATGTTCTCCTTGGAGAGACTTTGCACGACCACGCGCTCGCGCGTTGTGCCCACGGCGGTGTAGGCGGTCTCGGTGTAGATGCCCTCGGCCGTTTCGACGCCATCGACCTCTTGGATGGCGTCGAGATCATCGTCAGTCAGGCCATAGGTCGACTGCACGTTGATGTCATAGACATTTTGCTGGTCGAAGTACGCGTCAACCGAATCGCACAGGTCCTCGCAGCCCGCCTTAAGGCCGCACATCACACTCACGCCAAGCGCGGTGATGACCACAATGGACAGGAAGCGCTTAAGGCTGCCTCGGATTGTGCGGTAGATGCCACGGCGAAAAACCGTCGGCACCATATCGTTTGAGCTTTGAGCGGTACGGTAGGTCGTAAACTCCCGGTCGCGCTCCGTGTGCTTAGCATCGCCGGTTTGGCTGTTTTGGCGGTCTTGGTCCATGGGCGCTACCACTCGATCGTCTCGATAGGCACGGGATTTTGCTGGACCGTCTCGCTCTCCACGCGACCGCTCTTAAAGCGGATCAGGCGATCGGCCATGGGCGCCAGCGCGGAGTTGTGGGTGATGATAATGACCGTAATGCCTTGTTTGCGACAGGTGTCCTGCAACAGCTGCAAGATCTGCTTGCCAGTTTTGTAGTCGAGTGCACCCGTAGGCTCGTCGCACAAAAGCAGCTTGGGGTTCTTGGCCAGTGCGCGGGCAATGGACACGCGCTGCTGCTCGCCGCCCGATAGTTGCGCGGGGAAGTTGGCGAGGCGCTCGCCCAGGCCAACCTGACGAAGCGTTTGCTCGGCATCGAGCGAATCGGGGCAAATCTGTGCCGCGAGCTCGACGTTTTCGAGCGCCGTCAGGTTGGGGACCAGATTGTAGAACTGGAAGACAAAGCCAACGTCGGCGCGGCGGTATTCCACGAGCTGCGCCTCGTTAGCGGAGCTCACATCGCGCCCGTCCACCGTCACGGTGCCGGAGGTCGCCGTATCCATGCCGCCCAGAATGTTGAGCGCCGTGGTCTTGCCGGCACCCGAAGCACCCAGAATGATGGCGAGCTCGCCACGCTCAACGGTAAAGCTCGCGCCGTCGAGAGCGTGGATGCGGGCATCGCCCTCGCCGTATGCTTTGATGACGTCTTTGAATTCGATATAGGCCATCGATCGGTTCCCATCTGGTCGGATAACTATTTAGTATTACCCATTTCGCACCGACCAAAAAGGGACAGGTTCATTTTGGCAGGTTTTATATGGGAAAACGGGAACGCAGACGGGCGCCGGGAAGGCAGAGACATCATCGACGGGGTCAGGCCGACCGCCAAACACCACGCACGCATCTCAATCTGTCAGCCAAATCATTCGAACAGCTGTTCGTTTCTATGATATGATTCAGCTATCTAAGCAGGCCAATACGCAGAAAGGCGGCCAACATGGCGTTCGACTTTAAGAAGGAATGCAAGGAGCTCTACAGACCTGCAAGCAAGCCGAGTATCGTAACTGTCCCGCCTATGAGCTACGTTGCCGTTCGCGGAAAGGGCGACCCAAATACCGAAGGTGGCGAGTATCAAAACGCCCTGCCGCTGCTTTACGGCATCGCCTATACCGTCAAGATGTCGAAGAAAGGCTCAAGGAGTATCGAGGGCTATTTCGACTTTGTGGTACCTCCGCTCGAGGGTTTCTGGTGGCAAGACTCCCCGAGCGGCGACATCGATTATGTACGCAAGGACGATTTCAACTTTATCTCGTGCATCCGCCTACCCGATTTCGTCACCCGAGATGACTTTGACTGGGCGGTCGCGGAAGCCACGACCAAAAAGAAACTGGACTTTTCCGCCGTCGAACTGCTTAAAGTTGACGAGGGTCTCTGCGTTCAATGCATGCACACCGGGCCCTACGACAACGAACCGGCGACCGTAGACGCTATGCATGAATACACGACCGAGCAGGGCTATGTCCCCGACTTCTCAGATACCCGTTTACATCACGAAATCTATCTCTCCGATCCACGCAAGTGTGCGCCGGAGAAACTTAAGACCGTGGTTCGTCATCCTATCAAGCGCGCTGAATAGCGTGGAGCGTCATTTCACGCGCTAGGTTTTAAGCCAGCCAACCAGCCGCCTCCTAGGCTGTCAAGCAATTATCTTGACGCGGCCCGTCGCATCTTATAAGTTTGTTTTGCTAAAGCTGGAAAGCCTCTCAACGATGCGCAACTCCAGCTCTTTTTCATTCCGAATAATCAAAATGGGACGCCGTTTCCGCAGATGGTGCCATCCGGAAACGGCGTCCCACTCTAAGGCAATATTCTGGGATGCGCTTTCCGCTTGGAGGACCGTTCGGAAAGTGCATCCCATTCTGAAGCCTCAAACTGGGATGCAGTTTCCGCTAGGCGCCCCAAGAGGAAAGTGCATCCCGCTCCGCAGCGTCACGCCGGGACGTACCCTCCGCCCACAGCCTTCCCCGCCGGCGTTTCCCCAGATAAAACCTGCCAAAATAAACCTGTCCCTTTTTGGCAGGTTTTAGAGACGAACGGTGAAGGTGATCTGATGGTCGTGGCCGGACACGGTAGCGGAGCCACCATGGGCCTCGGCGATGGCACGCACCACGGATAGGCCCACGCCCGAGCCGCCCGTCTTGGAGCTGCGCGACACGTCCGCACGATAGAAGCGGTCGAACAATCGGTCCAGGTCGCCTTCGGGCAGCTCATCCACGGCGTTCGATACGACAAGTTCGGCGGCCCCCTTACCCTGACCGCGCGAGGCTGCACGCAGGCTTAGCTCAATCACGCTGCCCTCGCTCGCATAGCGCGTGGCGTTGTCCAGCAGCAGCTCAACAACCTGCGCCACTGCCGCGGCATCGGCATGAGCCCGCACACCGCTCGCGATCGACGTCGACAGACGCTTGCCGCGCGAAACCGCCACCGATTCAAACGGCGCCGCCGCCTTGTCCACCGCCTCCGAAAGATCGATCGATGTCATGGTAAAGCCCGCCGAGCCCTCGTCCATGCGAGCCAAAAACACCAGACGCTCCGTAAGCGCCGTCAACCGTGCAACCTGTTCGTGAATGCTCTGCGTCCATTCGCTCTCGCCGCTCTCGATTTCCTGCACCTCGTTAGCGGCGTCGATCACAGCTAGCGGCGTCTTGATCTCGTGACTCGCGTCGGTAATGAAGCGCTTTTGCTTGCTGTAGCTCTCGACCATCGGGCGAATCACCGCGCCCGAGGCGCCTGCTACAATTGCCAACACCGCCAGCCAGCCAATGCAGCTGATTGCCACGCTCGCGCTCAAAAACGAATGAAAGCTTGCAAGCTCGCGCGAGCAGTCCACGAACACATAGGTGGTCTCATCGTCTTGAACGTCAGTCGTATAGCGATAATTGCCAGAAAAACCCGAGACCCAACCCTTGGAATGCAACTTTGCGGCAATACTGGCGGCGCGCTTGGCACCCACCGCGGCAATGCGGGCCGTATTGACATCGACAACCTGTCCGGCGTCAATCGTCACCGTAAAGTAGCGCGTGTCGAAGGGAGACTCCGCCGTCATGCCTTCGAAGTGCCCGATGCGAACGCCCGCTTGGCCATCGCCGGCATCCTTGCCATTAGCGGGATCGTCTTTAGGCTCGTCCCCCCAATCGATACCGTCCTTGCCCGCCAGAATATAGTCCAGGCGAGTGTCGGCCATCTTGCAGACATGCGAATAATTGACGATGTTGATGCCGGCGATGATGAGCGTGAGCACCACAGTTACGGCGCCCATGGCAACGAGAATAAACTTTCGACGCAGGCGGCGGCCCAACGCGTCAACAGAATTTGCCCGCCCCGTACTACTCGAGGCGGCGTGAAACCGCTCCATCATGCGCTTGCACCACGTGCGTACGCTCACGCCTGCTCGCTTTCCTCGACAACCTCAAGCGAATATCCCTGATTACGCGACGCTCGGATGGCCACGTTGGCACCAAGCGCCGTCAGCTTTTTGCGCAGGTACGAGATATAGACCCACACCACGTTGGCGCCCTCGGGCGCGTCCTCACCCCAAACCTCGAGCATCAGACGCTCGGTGGGCATGCGCGTGCCGGCGTTGCGCATAAAGAGCTCCATAAGCTGAAACTCACGATTGGCCAGGTGCTCCTCGCCCAAAGGACCCACAAGTGTGCACGATGCCGTGTCGAGGCGCACGTTGCCCACGCTGAGCGTCGTAGCGTCAATCGCCGTGGCAGCGCGCGTCATGGCGCGAATGCGTGCGAGCAGCTCCTTGGCGGCAAATGGCTTGGTCAGATAGTCGTTGGCGCCGGCGTCCAGGCCCTCGACCTTATCGGACACCTCGCTTTTGGCCGTAAGCATGATGATGGGCAGTCGCTTACCGGCGGCACGTGTGCGCTTGAGTACCTCGATACCGTCCATGCCGGGCATCATGATATCTAGGATTGCGGCGTCATAGTCGTTGGCGAGCAGATATTCGAGCGCCGTCAGACCGTCGAGCGCGGTGTCGACCTCGTAGTCGCTATGTTGAAGAATCGCGGTAAGAGCGCGGGAGAGGCCGGGTTCGTCCTCGGCAAGCATCAGCTTCATAGTTGCTCCTTTGGCGCATGGCTATACAGGTTTTGATACTGCCGATAATAGCGTACCGTCAACCGCCTTAGCGCAGCCTTAGCTGCTCAACCTGCGCGTTTTTAAATACGCAGGATATGGCTTAGCCAAACTTAAGGCGCACGTGTCGAGCGCTTTGACGCATGCCGAGCGCGAAGGGACAGTGGCTCGTCCTTTCACGGCGCCCTAGTTATGCAAAGTGCTCGAGCGTTACTCCTCGTACGCGCCCTCAAGCCGCAGCAGCCACTCCTTACGGTCGAGGCCGCCGGCATATCCGTTAAGCGAGCCGTCGGCGGCAACCACGCGATGGCACGGCACGATAATCGAAATAGGGTTGCGAGCGACCGCAGCCCCCACAGCACGGGGAGACACAACGGGCGCTTCATTTCCCGGCACACGATGTCGAGCCGCAATACGCTGGGCAATCTCGCCATACGTGGCGACCTCGCCACGCGGAATAGAAAGCAGCTCAAACCAAACCTCGCGCTGAAACGCCGTACCAATCATATGCAACGGCGGCGTATACCGAGGCTCCTGCCCTGCAAAATAAGCATTCAGCCAAGCCCACGAACGCTCAAGCACCGAAGAAGCCGCACCATTTGCGGGACTTACCGACGACATGCCACCAATACCAGAAACCGCATCGGTACCTTCAACACGCTCTGCATCTTCTTTGAGAAGCGTAGAGCCAAAATGTTCTTGTCCCTCAAACCAAAGCCCCGTCAGACCGCGGCCATCAGCGGCAAGCAAGATTTCGCCCAAAGGCGAAGCAAACGTCGTCGTGACCACCAGCGGCTCCTTTCAAAACTCCGCACCATAATACCGCGAATTGTGCAGACAACCCCACAGATACGTCCGAGCGGGCTCGCAATTGCTTAAGCGAGGCTGTTTTCCCCAATCAAGCGAAGATGACGCGGGGGCTCGACGCCAGTGCGGCACCTCCGCCAGCTGAGCTCTAATACTTTCCCGAGAAGTGAACGAGTAAAAACGAAGCCCCGGAGCATCCACACCTTTAGACCAAAAAACCGCAGGATTCGCGCTGCAAAACCGCAGGAAATAGCGGTCAAAATATGCCAATGCTTCGGAGGTCAAAATAAGGTCGTTCACTTCACGGGAAAGTATTAGACCCCGATTCACCCCAACCCCAAAGTCACCTCAGGCGGCAGGCGCAGCGCGCCGCAGCTGCCGTCACGGCCCCGCAGTCACCCCAGGCAGCAGGCGCGAAGCGCCGCAGCTGCCGGCCGCACTCCGCAGTCCCCCAAGGCGGCAGGCGCGAAGCGCCGAGGCCGCCGCCGGGACCAGAGCCCGCAACAGCCGCGCCCCCACATCAGCCCAGCGGCCCCAACCAACAACGGCCCCACCGCAGATCGCTTGCAGCAGCGTCACCGCAGGCGGGGGCCGGGCTTAGTTTTCAGAACACTCCGCAGACCAGTGTGGCGCCTTGTCCGCGGCTCCGAAGGAGCAGGACAAGGCGCCACACATGGTCGAGGACGTTCTGAAAACTAAGCCCGGCCCCCGCCGGACAGGTCAACCTACTCGCAGAGCAGCTTGGCGATCTGGACGGCGTTGGTTGCCGCGCCCTTACGGATTTGGTCGCCGCAGCACCAGAAAGTGATGCCACGCGCGGCCTCGAGGTTCGAGATGTCGCGACGCACGCGGCCGACCCAAATCAGGTCCTGGTCGGACGTATCCATCGGCATGGGGAAGCGGTCGTGCGCATCCTCGGCGCTCATGTCGTCAACCAGCTTCACGCCGGGAGCGGCAGCCAGCGCGGCACGGGCCTCCTCGACCGTAATATCGCGCTCAAACTCGAGCGTAATGCTCTCGGAGTGCGAGCGCAGCACCGGCACGCGCACGCAGGTGCAATTCACGCGCAGCTCGGGCAGGTGCATGATCTTACGGCCTTCGTTTTGCAACTTCATCTCTTCGGAAGTAAAGCCCTCCTCCTTGACGCCGCCAATCTGCGGAATCAGGTTGCTCGCCAGCTGGGCGGCAAAAGCGCGCGGCTCGGGAATCTCCTCGCCACGACCTAGGGCGGCCAGCTGGGCCTCAAGCTCGGCCATACCGGGAGCACCAGCGCCCGAAGCCGCCTGGTACGTCGAAACGATCATGCGCTTCACGCCGGCGAGCTGATGCAGCGGCCAGGTGGGAACCAAGCCGATGATGGTCGCGCAGTTGGGGTTGGCGATAAGGCCGTGATGCCACTTGATGTCGTCGGCGTTGATCTCGGGCACGACCAGCGGCACCTCGGGATCCAGACGGAAGGCGTGGCTGTTGTCGACCACGACGGCTCCGCGCTTGACGGCCTCGGGCAGCAGCTCCTTAGCGATATCGTCGCCGGCAGCGCCGAGCACGATGTCGCAGCCCTCAAAGGCCTCGGGGCAAGCCTCTTCGATCACGATTTGCTCGCCGCGGAACTCAACGGTCTTGCCCGCGGAGCGTGCGCTTGCCAACAGCTTGAGCTTGCCGACCGGGAACTCCTGCTCGTTGAGGCACTCGAGCATCTGGGTGCCCACGGCTCCCGTCGCGCCCAAAATAGCAACCGTGTACTGTTTCATGCTTCCCCCTTTAAAGGTTGTGGCTTTTGCCCGCACGCCGAGCAGGCCGATTATTGTTGCCAGTTTATACAAGAACAGGGCGGGCACGAAACCCGCCCCGTCGAAACGAAACCGAAACGAAACGCCCCGCCGTAGTTTTTTGAGACATGACCCAAAAATCTACCGAGCAGTCGCTACTTTTTGAGCGCGGCCAGAGCGGGATCGACCGGCGCGGGAGCCTCCAGGTCGGAGACCTTCACAATGCCGTTCTCATCGGAGAAGGCACGGTAAATGGTCCGAATCGCTAGGTCGAAGTCCTTCTCCTCGACACCGATAATGATGTTGATCTCGTCACAGCTCTGCGAAATCATACGCACGCTCACGCCGGCCTGGCCGAGCATGCCAAACAGATGGCCCGAGATACCCGCGCGACCGCGCAGGTTACGGCCGACGGTCGCGATGAGCGCCAAGCCCTCGACAACCTCGATCTCGAGCGGCTCAACCTCCTGCTGAATGTCGCCCACGAGTGAGTACAGCGAATCGTGCACATCCTGCTCCTGCACCACGGCGCCAAAGCGGTCGACGCCGGTGGGCATATGCTCGACGGAAACGTCATAGCGCTCGAAGACCGAAAGTGCACGGCGCATAAAGCCAACGCGGGGCTTGGTGCGGTCGCGGGCAACGTTGATGGCGACAAAGCCGCGCTTGCCGGTCACGCCGGTAATGATGGGCTCCGCCTCGCCCTCATCAGCCGTCTCGCTAATGATGGTACCGGGGTCCTGCGGCGCATTGGTGTTCTTGATGACCAGCGGAATACCCGCCTCGCGCACGGGGAACACAGCTTCCTCGTGCAGAACGCTCGCACCCATGTACGAAAGCTCGCGCAGCTCCTCGTAGGTAACGCGCGCAATGGGCTGAGCCTCGGGAACAATGCGAGGATCGGCAGAATAGAAGCCCGAGACGTCGGTCCAGTTCTCGTACAGGTCGGCGCCCAGGCACTTAGCCAAGATCGAGCCCGAGATATCGCCGCCGCCACGATCGAGCAGCTTGATCTGGCCCTCACGCGTCGCGCCGTAGAAACCGGGCATAACAAAGCCGCCCTGCTGACCGTACTCCTGCACCAACTCGGAGGTGCGATTCATGCTGAGCGTACCGTCATGATGGAACGCCACAACCGTCGCGGCGTCCAGGAACGGCAGGCCCAGGTACTCGGCCATCAGGCGGGCGGTAAAGTACTCGCCACGGCTCACAAGCTCCTCGGTGGAGTAGCCGCCCGAGCGGGCGCGCTCGGCAAAGGCCGCGAACTCCTCACGGATGGGATAGGTGAGCTCCAGCTCGTCAGCGATATCAAAATAGCGCTGGCCAATGTCCTCGAGCAGTTCCTCGCACGACACGTGGTACTTAACGTGCGCGTTAACCAGGTAGAGCAGGTCGGTCACCTTGGTGTCGCCCTTAAAGCGGCGACCGCAGGCAGAAACCACCACAAAACGGCGAGCCGGGTCGGCATCGACGATGGCCTTGATCTTCTTAAAGTGTTCGGCGTCGGCGACCGACGAGCCGCCAAACTTGGCAATCTTAATCATGGGCTGGAGGTTACCTTTCTAAAAAGCCTCTGCGAACCTATTTTGCGCGCTCTGATACCATGGTTTCACCGATTGGGACCAAGGCATCCGAGGAGCAGTGTTATATGGGAACTTATCATAGTACACGAGGACGCACTTTATCGTGCTCAAGTAAGGTGGCAATCCGCACCGGCATCGCTCCCGACGGGGGTTTGTTTGTCTCGGACGAGCTCGGCACCCAGCAGGTCGATATCAGCTCGCTTGCAGATAAATCGTACTTTGAAATCGCTCAAGATGTGTTGGGAATGTTACTGAATGATTACACGGCCGAAGAAATTTCGGCGTGTGTCGACGAGGCATACCGCGGCACGTTCGCGAGTGAAGAGGTTACGCCGCTCGTCAAACTCGACGCTGCGCCGGGCGCTGACGCCCCTCAGACCTATGTGATGGAGCTCTTTGGCGGCCCCACGAGTGCCTTTAAGGACGTCGCCCTGCAGATGCTCCCCCGCTTGATGGCCCGCACTTCCGCCAAGGACGGCGGCGCCGAGCGCATCATGATCGTCACCGCCACGTCGGGCGACACGGGCAAGGCAGCACTCGCCGGCTTTGCCGACGCTCCGGGCACGGGCATCACCGTCTTTTATCCCGAGGGCAAGGTCAGCCGCGTCCAGAACCTGCAGATGTCCACACAGGAGGGCGATAACGTCGCCGTCTGCGGCATCCGCGGCAACTTCGACGATGCCCAGAGTGCCGTCAAGCGCATCTTTGCCGATAAGGAGCTTGCCGAGCGCCTGGAGGCTGCTGGCACGGTGCTTTCGAGCGCCAATTCCATCAATGTCGGCCGTCTGGTACCGCAGGTCGTCTACTACTTTGCCGCCTATGCGCAGCTGCTGCGCGCCGGCGCCATCGAGGCCGGCGACGCCGTGGAGTTCTGCGTACCGACCGGCAACTTTGGCGATATCTTGGCCGGCTACTACGCCAAGCGCATGGGCCTGCCCGTCGGCAAGCTCGTCGTGGCGAGCGACAAGAACAACGTGCTTGCCGACTTCCTGACCACCGGCGTTTACGACCGTAACCGTCCGTTCTTCACGACCATCTCGCCGTCGATGGACATCCTCATCAGCTCCAACCTGGAGCGCATGCTCTACTTCCTGTCCGATGGCGACTGCGAACTCGTTGCCGGCCTTATGGAGCAGCTTGCCCAGACTGGTCGCTACGAGGTTCCCGCCGACCTGCTGGCAAAGATTCAGAGCGTCTTTGACTGCGGTTGGGCCAGCGAGGACGAGGTCCGCACTGCCATCAAGAGCTGCTGGGATGCGAACGGCTACGTAATCGACCCGCACACCGCTTGCGGCTATCACGTCTTTGAGCAGGTCGCCCCCACCGAGGGCGCCAAGGCCCGCGTGCTGCTTTCGACCGCCAGCCCCTACAAGTTCCCGCGCGCCTGCTGCGATGCCCTGGGCCTCGACGTTCCCGAGGACGACTTTGAGGCCATGCGCGTGCTCGAGCAGGCAACCAACACGGTCGCCCCAGCCCAGCTCGCCGAACTCGACTCCAAGCCCGTCCGCTTCGAAGACGTCTGCGACGTCGATGAGATGGCAAGCTACGTAGAGCAGGCTGCAAAAAAGATGGCTACCAACTAAACCCCATATAAGGCGCCGGCGAAAGCCGGCGCACTTTCTTTTAATTTGGCTCCCCAGCGCGGTGAGCAGGCGGCGTAGGTCGGTTTCACGCTTGCTCCGTCGCGGGTTACGCCCGACCCGAAGGCCACATAATGTAGCCTTAGGGCGGGCACGGCGGTCCGCGCAGCGGGGCAAGCGAGAAACCGCCCCCCCAGAGGGC
>UQIS01000005.1 GCA_900541245.1 uncultured Collinsella sp. | reverse complement strand
ATCATGCTTCACCCTCAAATCAACGCGCATAAAGAAAGCCTCCCATTTCTCATGTCCAAGAAATGGGAGGCAGTTCATAGCGGCAGGGCTTTTGGAAGGGAACTTGGTTGTGCGGGCTCGTTAGGCGAGCTTGGCCTCGAGCGCAGCGATGCGCTTGTAGGCATCGATGGTAAAGCGGGTCTGCTTCTCCAGGATCATAGTGGTCATGAGAGTGTCCTGAGCGTGAGCCATGATGAAGGTCATCTCCATCTCGCCACCGCCGGCCTCCTGCGAAAGCAGCTTGGTCTGCGTGTCGTGGGCACCGATGAGCGCATCGCTGGCATCCTTGTGCAGCTGCTCGGCCTTCTCAAAGTCACCCTCGCGAGCAGCATCGAGCGCTGCAAGCAGATCGGTCTGGGCGTCACCTGCGTATGCGACAATCTCGAATCCAACCATCGAGATTTCTTCTTTGGTTGCCATGTTGCGTTCCTTTCACATATGAACCAATGGAGAGCATCGCGTCCGGGCATACGCGCTGCGTTGTGTATGACAGAAACAATAACATTCAAACAAAATAGAACAGCTCAAAACGTAATTTCGAGCTATGAACGGTCACTTTTCGCCCGTGAACGGTTTTTAAACCAATTTGAACAATATCGAACACAATTAGCGGCAACCCAAACAGACCCGCGCCCTAGCGCCAATCGCGTACCGTATCGCCCTCGACGAGCACGCCCGGAAACAGCATGTGCTCCACACCGGGTTCAACGCCCTCGGCGCCGGCAATCTTGTCGACCGCCCACATGCCGACGCGCTTGTTGTCAAAGCGCACCGTGGTCAGGCGACGGTCGGGCACGATATCGCCCAGGCTGTCGTCAACACCCGCCACGCTCACGTCCTGGGGCACGCACTTCCCGCGCGACTCCAGCCCGCGGATGCAGCCGTAGGCCATGGCGTCGTTGGAGGCATAGATGGCAGTACAGGTCGGATCATCCGCCAGGGCCTGACCTGCGGCATATCCGCTCTGCGCCGTCCAATCGCCACGGATAAGTCGCGGTGGCTCAATGCCATGCGCACGCAATGTCTCACGCCAGCCTTCCTCGCGCCGCATGCCCGAAAGCGAGCGCTCGGGGCACGAGATAAAGTGCACGGTCTTGTGCCCCTGCTCCAGCAAGTACTCGACCACCTGGCGCGAGCAATCGAACTGGTCGTTATCGACCGTCGAGCACAGCGGGTGCTCCAGCATGGTAACGAGCACCGTCTGCATACCGGGCAGCGGCTCAAAGGTGCCAAAGTCCGCCGGCATGCGGTTCATAATCACGACTATACCGTCCACCGGCAGTGCGCTCATACGCGACGATGCGCTCTCGAGGGTATAGGGGTGTCCATCTACTTTAGTGAGGGTGATGGCATAGCCGTGTTTGTCGGCCGCGGCGGCAAAGCCCTCCATACGGTCGAGGTTGCCGGTGCCGGTAATGTTGAACATGGCGACGCCGACGGTCTTAAACTTACCGCGGCGCAGCGATCGACCGGCAAAATTGGGGCGATACCCCAGCTCGCGCATGGCGGCACGCACGCGCTCCTTGGTCTCGGGGCGCACACTGGGCGAATCGTGCACCGTACGCGAGACTGTCTGCTCCGAGACGCCCGCGAGACGCGCCACATCCTTAACGGAAACCGATTTTTTAACAGCGGCCATAGGTCGATCTTTCTATGTCGACGATGCCATTGGTGGCACCCTACGCAGTCATTTTTAACGCCTTCAAGTATATCCAACGCCTCCCCCACCATACGCTCACCACCCAAAACCTACCGTTCACCGACAATTTTGCTTCCCCAAACGGCTTTTGGCGCCCAAATGTTAACGTTGCCATTGTGCAAACACAGAGCCACCGGGCGGCTCAAACGTTTACGCATAAGGAATCGACGGTTCGCAGGCACAGGAACCACCGGTTCGCGTCTTTTTTTGTGTCGCAAAATGGCAACGTCAACATTTTGGCAACCGAACGCCAAAAGCTACCATCGTTGCTAACCCACCGACTCTTAGGAGCATTGCATGGAGCAACTCATCGCCACCATCGAAAAAGGCCAGCCCTTTTTCAACGCGATCGCCCGCAACAAGTACCTCAAGGCGATCCGCGACGGCTTTATCTCCGTCATCCCCATCATCATCTTCTCGTCCATCTTCTGCCTGGTAGCCTCGGTCCCCAACATCTGGGGTTTCTACTGGCCTGATGACATCAACAACGCCCTGTGGAAGTGCTACAACTACTCCATGGGCATCCTGGCCATCGCCTGCGCCGCCACCACGGCCAAGCACTTCGCCGACGCTCAGAACCGCGATCTGCCCAAGAACAACCAGATCAACTTCATCTCGTGCATGTGCGCGGCCATCATCGGCTTCTTGCTCCTTTCGAGCGACACCATCGCCACGGACGCTGCCAGCGGTTTCAACACCACCTACCTTGGTTCCAAGGGCCTGCTGACCGCTTTCATCGCTGCGTTTGTGACCGGCATCATCTACAAGTTCTTCATTAAGCGCAACATCACCGTCAAGATGCCCGAGCAGGTTCCGCCCAACATCTCGCAGACCTTTAAGGACATCATCCCCTTCTCCGTCTGCATCACCGTCTTTTGGGTTTTTGACATCGTCTTCCGCGCTGCTTTTGGCTTCTGCTTTGCCCAGGGTGTCATCCAGGTGTTCCAGCCCCTGTTCACCGCTGCCGATGGCTACATCGGCCTCGCTGTGATCTACGGCGCCATGAGCCTCTTCTGGTTCGTGGGCGTCCACGGCCCCTCGATCGTCGAGCCCGCCATCGCCGCCGCTCTCGTTGCCAACATGACCGACAACCTGGCTGCGTTCCAGGCCGGCCAGCACGCTTCCGCTGTCCTGACCCAGGGTGCCCAGTACTTCGTCGTCTGCATGGGCGGCACCGGCGCCACGCTCGTCCTGGTCTTTATGTTCTGCTTCCTGGCCAAGTCTCAGGAGATGCGCGCCGTCGGTAAGGCCGCCATCGTCCCCGTCTGCTTTGCCGTCAACGAGCCGCTGCTGTTCGCCGCACCCATCGTGCTCAACCCCGTCTTCTTTGTCCCGTTTGTCTTTGCCCCGATCGCCAACATCTGGATCCTCAAGATCTTTATCGACTTCTTGGGCATGAACGGCTTTATGTACACCCTGCCTTGGACCGTCCCCGGCCCCATCGGCACCATCATGGGCCTGGGCTTCCAGCCGCTCGCCTTTGTGATGCTCGCCATCATCCTGGTCGTCGACTTTGCCCTGTACTATCCGTTCTTCCGTGCCTATGACGCCCAGAAGTGCGCCGAGGAGGCCGAGATCTCCCAGGAGGAGCTCGCCGCCAAGAACGCCGAGAAAGCCGCCAAGCTCAACGATGCCTTCCAGGGCAAGGCTGACGCCAAGAGCGTTGCCGCCGGCGCTGCTGCCGAGGCCGTGAAGGCCGACTCCCCCGCCGCTTCCGCAGCACCCGCTGCCGAGACAACGACCGCCAGCGACCTCAACGGCAAGCGCGTGCTCGTGCTCTGCCAGGGCGGCGGAACCTCGGGCCTGCTCGCCAACGCGCTGGCCAAGGCCGCCAAGGAGCGCGGCATTAACCTCGAGACCGCTGCCGAGGCCTATGGCAACCACGTGGACATGCTCCCCGACTTTGACCTGGTCGTCCTGGCCCCGCAGGCCGCAAGCTACCTGGCCGACCTGCAGAAGGACTGTGAGCGCGTGGGCAACAAGTGCGTCGCCTGCCGTGGCAAGCAGTACATCGAGCTCTCCCAGAACGGCGACAAGTCTCTCGCCTTCGTGAGTGAGCAACTTTCGAAGTAAGTAACGCCCAGGGCCAGCCGACCATCCAAGACCGGCTGGCCCTTCGATTTAGACGATTGGATCATCATGTCCGTTAATCCTGCTAGCGTCACCAACCCGCCCGCGCAGTTTCCCGAGGACTTTGTCTTTGGCGGCGCCACCGCTGCCTACCAGGTAGAGGGCGAGACCCGCACTCACGGTAAGGGCAAGGTTGCCTGGGACGACTTTCTGGAGGCCCAGGGGCGCTTCTCCCCCGATCCCGCTTCGGACTTCTACAACCAGTACCCCGTCGACCTGGAGCTGTGCGAGGAGTTCGGCATCAACGGCATTCGCCTCTCCATCGCCTGGAGCCGCATCTTCCCCAACGGCACCGGCGAAATCAACCCCGAGGGCGTCCAGTTCTACCACGATCTCTTCGCCGAGTGCCACAAGCACCACGTTGAGCCGTTCGTCACGCTGCATCACTTTGACACGCCGCTTCCCCTCTTTGAGAAGGGCGACTTCCTCAACCGCGAGACCATCGACGCCTTTGTGGACTTTGCCACCTTCTGCTTTAAGGAGTACGCCGACCAGGTGACCTACTGGTTCACCTTTAACGAGATCTGGGCCGACGCCTCCAACACCTACATCGAGGGCACCTTCCCCGGTGGCGTCAAGGCGCATCTGGCCGAGGCCTTCCAGTGCGAGCACAACATGATGCTCGCCCACGCCAAGGCCGTGCTGGCCTTCCACAACGGCGGCTTTAAGGGCAAAATCGGCGTCATCCAGTCGCTGGAGTTTAAGTACCCGCTCAACGAGAACGACCCCGCCGACATCAAAGCCGCCAACAACGAGCACGTGCTGCAAAACCAGTTCTTGCTCGACGCCACCTTCCGCGGCGACTATGCGCCCGACACCCTCGAGTGCGCCAACCGCCTGGCTGCCGTCTCGGGCGGCACCATCGAGATCCTAGACGAGGATCTGGAAATCATGCGCGAGGCCGCGCTCTACAACGACTACCTGGGCGTTAACAACTACCAGTGCCGCTTCTTGAAGGCTTACGACGGCGAGAACGACCTGCACCACAACGGTACGGGCGAGAAGGGCACTGGCCGCTGGCGCGTTAAGGGTATTGGCGAGCATGTGAACAAGCCTGGCATCCCCACCACCGACTGGGACTGGATCATCTATCCCGAGGGCCTGTTCGATCTGCTCGTCTACATTAAGCAGCGCTACCCCAACTACAAGCAGATTTTCATCACCGAGAACGGCATGGGCTACAAGGACCCCTACAAGGACGGTTTTGTGGACGACCAGCCGCGCATCGACTACATCGAGCAGCACCTGCGTTGGCTGCTCAAGGCCATGGAGGTGGGCGTCAACGTGGGCGGCTACTTCCTGTGGAGCCTGCAGGATCAGTTCTCCTGGACCAATGGCTACAACAAGCGTTACGGCTTCTTTTACGTTGACTTTGAAACCCAGAAGCGCACGCCCAAGGCAAGCGCCTACTGGTACAAGCACGTGGCGCAGACCCGTCGTCTGGACTAGTGGCTGGCGGGGTTGCCCGCTCACACAACCTGTCCCCATTTCTCAGCCGGGGGCGGCACGTCACACGGCGCGCCGCCCCCGGTCTTTTTGTTTTTGGGCTGGTCGGGAGCCGTTTGTCTCGATCTGTAACATCTAGCCGAGTTTTTTGGTCCTAGCTGTTACAGATTGAGACGAACAGGATTGCTCTTTCCGAAGAATCTAAATCTGTAACACGTAGCCCGCTTTTGACCGTCTACCTGTTACAAATCGAGACAAACGGAGTAGGACCTAACCCCGTATGTCCCTAACAGTCGAGCGTTCGACCAGCGTACTCGGCACATGAATCGCCTCGATAGACGAGCTCTCTCCAATCGCCGCCTCAAACGCAAGCTTACCGACACCGCGCAAATCAAATCGCAGCGTCGTCAGTCGATTGTGAGGAACAAGTCCCTCGAGTGCGTCGTCGATACCAACCACGCTCACGTCGTCGGGCACGGACAGGCCCGCGTTCTCGAGCGCGGCGATAACGCCCAGCGCCATCTGGTCATTTGCCGCAAGCACGGCAGTCGGCGCCTGCGACCCGCCGGCAAGCACCTCGGCCGCAATCCGCTCGCCCATGGCGTACCCACTGTCCGCACTCCAATCGCCACGCAGCATCGGAGCGGCATCGACATGAGCACGACCCAGCGTATCGCGCCAACCGGCCTCACGAAAACGCGAGGAAATCGAGTTTTCCGGACCCGCCACAAACCGCATATTCGAGTGACCATGTTCCAGCAGATAATTGGTCAACAGCTCGCACGAACCATACTGGTCGGAGTCGATCGTCGTGCAGCGCGGATGCGCATACATGGACAGGATGACCGTTCGCACTCCCGGCTGGGGAACAAACTCCTCAAAATCGGGAGCCATGCGGTTCATGTTGAGAATCATGCCGTCGACGGGTCGCTCGACCATGCGGCGCGAGGCATCGGCAAGTGCATAGGGCTTGTCGCCGCCCATCTCGATCATAGTGACGGCAAAATCGTGCTCGCGCGCCGCTTGCATGATACCCTCGAGCGTCGCCAGGTTACCGACACGTGTGATGTTGTACATGCACAGGCCAATAGAACGATACGACCCGCCGCGCAACGCCGCTCCAGCAAAATTGGGACGAAAGCCCAGCTCTTCCATGGCGGCCAGCACACGCTTGCGCGTCTTTTCCGTCACGTTGGGCATACCGTTGACCACGCGAGACACAGTCTGGCGGCTCACGCCAGCGAGCGCCGCAACCTCTGCCGCGCTCGCCGAACGACCATTCCTTGTCTGCTGATCCATGCCTTCCACGCTAACCTGCTTCCCAACTATTCCCCGCGCCCATGGCGCATCGTACATACATTGATAACGTGCTCATGATACCCGAGCCATATACCACAACATGAAAACTTCTGTCAATCAAAACCGCTTACCGAACAAATACAACCGTTCGCGGCTGTTTGAAGTTGTTTTGTTTCTATACATCCCAGCCGGATGTTAACGTGCTCATTGTCAAATGTTCACGTGCTCATTTTGGTTCTAATCATTTTAAGATAGTGTTTATCGGGCTTTTTCACCGCTGAACGCTAACCAGGGAGCCTCCTGAGCGCAAACGCACAATATCGAACAGCGAGACGAGAGGGTGTATGCATATGTCTTTGCTAAACCGCGTACAGCAGCTGCCGAAGGGCTTTGTTTGGGGCGCCGCAACCGCCGCGTACCAAACGGAAGGTTCCACGAAGGTGGCAGGCAAGGGTAAGACCATGTGGGACGATTACCTTGTCGCCCAGGGTCGCTTTTTGCCCGACCCGGCCAGTGATTTCTACAACCGCTACGAGGAGGATATCCGCCTTTCTGCCGAGCATGGACTCAACGCCATTCGTGTGTCCATCGCCTGGACCCGCATCTTCCCCAACGGCGACGATGCCGAACCCCTCGCCGAGGGCGTTAAGCACTACCACGAGCTGTTCGCCTGCTGCAAAAAGTATGGCGTCGAGCCCTATGTGTCCCTGCATCACTTTGACTCCCCCGCCGCCCTGTTCAACCAGGGCGACTGGCTCAACCGCAAGACCGTCGACGCCTATGTGCGCTATGCCGAGTTCTGCTTCCGCGAGTTCCGCGAGGTCAAGAATTGGTTCACCATCAACGAGCTCATCAGCCTCTCGCACTCCCAATACATCCAAGGCAACTTCCCGCCCAACCATCACTTTGATGTGACGAGCGGCATCCAGAGCCAGCACAACGAGCTCGTTGCCCACGCCCGCGCCGTCAACCTGTATAAGGATCTTGACGAGACCGAGCACCTGGGCGGCCGCATTGGCATGGTCAACGTCCTGACGCCGGCATATCCTGCCACCGACTCGCCCGCCGACCAGCACGCCGCCGACCTGTACAACGCCTTCTACACCGACTTCATCATGGACGGCGCCTTCCTGGGCCACTACTCCGCGCGCACCCTCTCACTCATCAACGAGATTCTGCGTGCCAACAACGCCACGCTTACGGTTGAGGACAGCGACATGGAGGAGCTCGCCAAGGCGGCGCCCCGCAACGATATGTTCGGCCTCAACTACTATCAGTCGGCGTTTATCGCCGCCTACGATGGCGAGTCCACCAACAGCTTTAACGGCACCGGAGACAAGGGCACCTCGTGCTTTAAGTTTAAGGGCGTCGGGCAGCAGGTCGATATGCCGGGTATCCCCACCACCGACTGGGATTGGCTCATCTACCCGCAAGGCCTCTACGACACGCTCAAGCACATCAGCGCCACCTATCCCAACCTCCCCGTCATCTATATCACCGAAAACGGCCTGGGCCACAAGGACCCCGAGCCCGACGCAAACGGCATCGTCGCCGATCCCGAGCGCATCGACTTTGTCGACCAGCACATGGAGAAGGTGCTCCAGGCGCGTGCCGAGGGCGTCGACGTCCAGGGCTACTTTATCTGGAGCCTGCAGGACCAGTTCTCGTGGGCCAATGGCTATAACAAGCGCTACGGCCTGTTCTACATCGACTTCGACACGCAAAAACGCTACATCAAGCAGTCGGCACTCTGGTACAAGGAGCTCGCCGACACTATGGCGGACGCGCAGTAGCGCATCGCCTCGCTTTCCCCCGAGGGGGAGCGGCCCCATGCGATACAAACCCAGCCGCTCCCCTCTCTCCCCCTGGGACCGACCCCGCCTGCACCCGGGCTTTTAGCAAGCGGGAGACCATATAGGTTTTCAACGTCCATGCCATTAAGATTTCATGCAAAGAGGAGCGTGAACTATGGAATCGATCGTTAAGTTCTTGGAGAAAGGTCAGCCGTACTTCGACAAGGTCTCTAAGAACATCTACCTTCAGGCCATTAAAGACGGCTTTTTGGCAGCAATGCCCATCATCCTGTCTTCTTCTGTCTTCCTGCTTATTTCGACCCTGCCGGGCGTTGTCGCCACGGTCGGCGGCTTTACGCTGCCCGACTGGTGGAACGTCGACGTCGTGAACTTCTGCAACAAGGTTTACAACTTCACGATGGGCGTCGTGGGCATCATGGTCGCCGGCACCACCGCAAGCGCGCTGACCGGCTCCAAGAACCGCCGCATGCCTGCCGGCAAGGCCATCAACGCCACGAGCACCATGGTCGCCGCCATGTGCGCTATGCTCATCTTGGCCGTTACCCAGACGAGTGCCAAGATCGACGGCGCCGATGTCTCGGTGTTCTTTACCGACAACATGGGCACCAAGGGCCTGCTGAGCTCCTTTGTCGCCGCATTTGCCACGGTCAACATCTATGCCTTCTGCATTAAGCGAGACATCACCATCAAGCTGCCCAAAGAAGTCCCCGGCGCCATCGCCCAGAACTTCCGCGACATCTTCGCCTTCAGCTTCTCCATCCTGTTTGTCGCCGTCATCGACGTTATCTGCCGCACCTGCTTGGCCGTCCCGTTTGCCAACGTCATCTCCACGCTGGTGAGCCCGCTGTTCGCCGCTGCCGATTCCTACGCCGGCCTCGCCCTCATCTGGTTCATGATCCCGCTGTTCTGGTTCATGGGCATCCACGGCCCCTCGGTCGTTAAGCCTGCCCTCAACGCCGCGCTGTTTGGCAACATCACCACCAACCTCGCCACGCTGCAGGCCGGCGGTCACCCCGCCCTCGCCCTGACCGAGAACTTCGGTAACTACATCGGCGAACTCGGCGGCACCGGCGCCACGTTCATTGTCCCGATCATCTTCCTGCTCTTTATGCGCTCCAAGCAGCTCAAGGCCGTCGGCAAAGCCTCTGTCGTACCCGTGATGTTCGCCGTCAACGAGCCGCTGCTGTTCGCCGCGCCCATCATCCTCAACCCGTACTTCCTGATCCCGTTCCTGTTTGCCCCCGTGGCCAACGTCCTCATTGGTAAGTTCTTCATCGACTTTTTGGGCATGAACGGCTTTATCTATGCCATGCCGTGGGCACTCCCCGGACCGATCGGCACCTTCATCGACACCAACTTCCAGCCGATCTCTCTGGTCCTGGTTGTCGTCCTGCTGGTCGTTGACTTCTTGATCTACTACCCGTTCTGCAAGGCCTACGACAACGTCCTGTGCAAGCAGGAGGCCGAGACCCTGGCCGAAGAAGAGGCCGAGGAGACCAAGACCGTCAAGACCGCTGACGCCCCCGCCGTTGAGGCTCCTGTTGTCGAGACCGCTTCTGCCACTGAGGCCTCCGCAGCTCCGTCCGCCCTTAAGGGCAAGGATCTGAGGGTTCTGGTTCTGTGCGCTGGCGCCGGCACCTCTGCACTGCTCGCCAACGCGCTTAAGGAAGGCGCCGACGAGCTGGGCATCGACATTACCGCCAACGCCGGTGCCTACGGCAGTCACTACGCCATCATGGACCAGTACAACGTCATCGTCCTGGCTCCGCAGGTTCGCACCTATTACAACGAGATGAAGGCCGACACCGACCGCCTGGGCATCACGCTGCTGTCGCCCAAGGGCAAACAGTACATCGACCTCACTAAGGATCCCAAGGGTGCCGTCGCCTGGATCGAGGAAAACCTCGAGGCATAAGACGCTGACACCACCTGCCGCTCGCAGACAATAAATGGCCCGTGCATCGATGTGTGATGCGCGGGCCATTTTGTTTAGACCGCACCCGTCCTCCTGTTCATCTTAATCTGTAACATCTAGCCGAGTTTTTGGGTCCCAGCTGTTACAGATCGAGGTGAACGCACAGGCCAAGCCGAAAATCTCAATCTGTAACATGTAGACCACTTTTGACCGTCTAGTTGTTACAAATCGAGACAAACGGAATAAGCCGGGCCGAATTGTCTAAATCTGTAACATCTAGCCGAGTTTTTGGGTCCCAGCTGTTACAGATTGAGATGAACGAGCCGAGCACGTCTACGTCCGCAGATCCCGCACGCTCGCGCGCTCGACCAACACGCCCGAGACGAGCGTACGGCTTCTGGAGCTCGGGGCTTCCAGACCTGCGACGACCTCGTTAAGCGCACGGATGCCCAGCTCGCGGTGGCGAAACTTCACCGACGTCAGAATCGAGTTGGGAATCGTCTTGTAGAGCTCATCGTCGAAGCCGATCACGGACACGTCGTCGGGCACGCTGAGCCCTTTGTCACGTAGAGCCATCATCACGCCGTTTGCCATGCAGTCGTTAGCAGCGAGGACCGCCGTGCAATCGGGTTTATCGGCAAGCACAAGGCCCGCGGCATAGCCACTATCCGCATTCCAATCGCCTTGCAGAGGCTCGGGCGGCTCAATGCCACGCGCCTCGAGTGCCGCACGCCAACCTTTCATACGGCACTGGCTCGACAGCGACTCTTTCTTACCCGAAACGAAATACACGTTCTTGTGACCATGATCCAAGAAGTACTCGCACGCCATGCGCGCGCCGCCCTCTTGGTCGTCACTGACGGTGGAGCAGGTAGGATGTTCCATCGGTGTGATAATCACCGTCTTGAGGTCTTTCGGCGCCTCAAAGGTATCAAAGTCATCGACCATCTGACGCAGGTTGAAGATCATGCCGTCGACGGGAAGCTGCGACATCCTGCGCGCCGCATCGGCAAGGGTCATCTTTTCCCCTGCGCGCTTCTTAATCATCGTGAGCGCAAAGCCGCGTTCTTCGGCGGCATCGGCGATACCGTCAATCATGTCCACGGCACCGCCCGACAAGTGGAACAGCACGACGCCGATGCACCCGTAACGGCCCAACTTGAGCGAACGCGCGGCAAAGTTGGCTCGAAACCCGAGCGCCTCCATGGCCGAATGAACCTTATCGCGTGTTGACTCTCGCACGCTATCGGACTCGTTGATCACGCGCGAAACCGTCTTGAGAGAAACACCCGCGGCAATCGCCACATCGTTCATCGAGACGTTTTTCTTGTCCATCGTTGCCACTGCTTCTCCACTCGGTTCTCTATCGCTTATTTTTTGCGTTCTAGCATACACTACCTGCCTGACTGATAAATCAACCGTTTACCGGACAATATCGACCACTCACCCCTAAATCCTTGTTGCTCTTCCAAAAATGTCTTACGTTGTCATTAACGAAATGACAACGTTGTCATTTCGCAATGCCTTCCTTAAACAGGAAGGTTTCCGGGCAGTCCTGACCATCCATCGACGACCAGTTCCATCCACATGCATCGCGCATCAAGCAGCAAAGGAGCTCTATGGACGCCATCGTAAAGATGCTCGAAAAGCATCAACCGTTCTTTGAGAAGATCTCGAGGAACATCTACCTCCAGGCCATCAAGGACGGATTCCTTGGGTGCATGCCCATTGTCCTTACCTCTTCGATCTTCCTGCTGATCGCCACGCTTCCCGGCGTAGTCGGCATTACGCTGCCCCAGCCGCTCATCGACTGGTGCAACAAGCTCTACAACTTCACCATGGGCGTCATGGGCATCATGGTTGCCGGCACCACCGCCAAGAACTTCACGGCATCCATGAACCGTCGTATGCCCGCCGGCAAAGTGCTCAACGACGGTTCCACCATGGTGGCCGCCCAGTGCAGCATGCTGCTGCTCGCAGTCACGCAGTTCACCACCAAGTTCAACGGCTCCGAGCTTTCGGTCTTCGATTGCACCAGCATGGGCACGCGCGGTCTGTTCTCGGCCTATATCGCCGCGTTCATTACCGTGTGGGTCTACAAATTCTGCGTCTCGCGCGATCTGACCATTAAGCTGCCCAAGGAGGTCCCGGGCGCCATCGCTCAGAACTTCCGCGACATCATCCCCTTTGGCGGCGCCGTCATCATCTGCGGCATCATCGATGTCGTCGTGCGCAACCTCATGGGCGTTCCGTTCTCCGAGCTGCTTATCAAACTGCTCTCCCCGCTCTTCACCGCCGCAGAAACCTATCCTGGCCTTATCCTTATCCAGGCAGCCACCGCGTTCTTCTGGTTCATCGGCGTCCACGGCCCCTCGATCGTCCAGCCGGGCATCGACCCCATCCGTCTTGCCAACCAGGCCGAGAACCTGCAGGTTCTGCTGGCAGGCGGCCACCCCGCCCATTCCCTCACCTTTAACATGTCGCTCGTGGGTGAGTTCGGCGGCACCGGCGCCACGTTCATCGTGCCGCTTCTGCTGATTCTCTTTATGAAGTCCAAGCAGCTCAAAGCCGTCGGCAAGGCCTCGATTGTTCCTGTGGCCTTCGCTGTCAACGAACCGCTGCTCTTTGGCGCGCCGATGATCCTTAACCCCTACATGCTCATCCCCTTTGTTGCCGCCGGCTGCGTCAACGTGAGTGTTGCCAAGTTCTTTATCGATAACGTGGGCATGAACGGCTTCTCCTTCGTGGTGCCTTGGGCCACCCCCGCCCCCATCGGCATTTTCATCACCACGAACTTCCAGCTTATCGCCCTGGTATTTGTCGCGATCATCATCTTGCTGGACGCCATCATCTACCTGCCGTTCTTGAAGGCATACGATAAGCTGCTCTGCGACCAGGAGGCCGAGCGCGCCGCCGAGCTGGGTCTCGAGTCCGATGGTGCCGCCACCATCGCCGCCAGCACCTCTGCGCCCGCTGCCGACGCATCCGCCAAGAAGGATGTCGATGGCCTGAAGGTCCTCGTCCTGTGCGCCGGCGCCGGCACCTCCGCCATGCTTGCCAACGCCATCAAGGAAGGTGCCGCACAGACCGGAGAGAACATCGCTTCCTCCGCAGGCGCCTATGGCCAGCACACTGCCATCATGGATCAGTACGACGTCATCGTGCTTGCCCCGCAGGTTCGTAGCTACTACAACGACATGAAGGCCGACACCGATCGCCTGGGCATTAAGCTGCTCGCCCCGCGCGGCAAGGAATATATCGACCTTACCCGCGACCCCGCTGGCGCCATCAAGTGGCTCCGCGAGAACCTCGACTAGCTCCTCCCTCTGTTGGTGCCCGGATCCCCAGTTCGGGCACCTCTCCCTATTCGTATCCCACAGAAAGGATGACTCATGACCAACCCCATGCAGTTCCCCGACGGCTTTGTGTTTGGCGGCGCCACCGCCGCTTACCAGGTTGAGGGCGAGACCCGCACGCACGGCAAGGGCAAAGTGCCCTGGGACGATTTCCTGGCAGCTCAGGATCGCTTCTCCCCCGATCCCGCAAGCGATTTCTACAACAAGTACCCGGTCGATATCGACCTGTGCCAGCGCTTCGGCATCAACGGTATCCGCGTCTCCATCGCTTGGAGCCGCATCTTCCCCAACGGTACTGGCGAGATCAACCCCGAGGGTGTTGCCTTCTATCACGAGCTCTTTGCCACCTGCAACAATGCCGGCGTTATCCCCTATGTCACGCTCGATCACTTCGATACGCCCGAGGCCTTTTACCAGAACGGCGGCGAGGGCTTCCTGACGCGCACGACGATCGACGCCTTTGTCGAGTACGCCAAGTTCTGCTTTGCCGAGTTCACCGAGGTCAAGCACTGGTTTACCTTTAACGAGATCCCCGCGACCGCCGAGGGCAGCTTTATCGTCGGCAACTGGCCGCACGGCGAGAAGTATCGCCTGGATAAGGCCTTCCAGCTCATGCACAACATGATGGTGGCCCATGCCAAGGCCGTCGTCGCCTTCCACGAGGGCGGCTTTGAGGGCGAGATCGGTATTGTCCAGAACCTGGAGCCCAAGTATCCCCTCGACCCCAACAACGCCGCCGACTGCGAGGCGGCTCGCATGGCCGACGTCATCAACAACCGCTGGGTACTCGACGCCACCTTCCGCGGCCACTATGCAGCCGACACCATGGAAGCCGCAACCAAGCTGGCCCATATCGCCGGCGGCGAGCTCGACGTCCGCGACGAGGACATCGCCGCGCTGACCGCCGCGCTCCCCTACAACGATTGTCTGGGCGTCAACACCTACAAGTGCCAGTTCCTGCGTGCCGCCGAGGGCGAAAACGACATCAACCACAATGGCACTGGCGACAAGGGCTCCTCTCGCTGGTTCCTCAAGGGCGTGGGCGAGTCATGCGTGCGCGAAGGCGTACCCACCACCGATTGGGACTGGATCATCTATCCCGAGGGCCTGTACGACCTGTTGCTCCGCATTAAGAACGATTACCCCAACTACAAGAAGATCTACATCACCGAGAACGGCATGGGCTATAAGGACGACTTCGAGGACGGCTTTATCGATGACGCCCCTCGCATCGACTATATGCGTCAGCATCTCGCATGGATCCTCAAGGCGATTGACGGCGGCGTAAACGTCGACGGCTACTTTGTGTGGTCGCTGCAGGATCAGTTCTCCTGGACCAACGGCTACAACAAGCGCTACGGCCTGTTCTACATCGACTTTGAGACCCAGAAGCGCTATCCCAAGGCGAGCGCGTACTGGTACAAGAACGTCGCGGAGACCGGCCTGCTCATGGCCTAACTTTTGCCGCATACCCCCTGTCGGCCGCATACGAATCCCTCCACGGGTTCGTATGCGGCCTTTTTGTTTTGGCTCGGCCCGAGCAGGCCGTCTGTCTCGATCTGTAACATCTGGCAGGGATTTTCGGTCCTACCTGTTACAGATCAAGACAAACGAGCGGTCCGAACTTGAAGATCTCGATCTGTAACACGTAGCCCGGTTTTTCACGTCTACCTGTTACAGATCGAGACAAACGGGTAGCCCGAAGCAGAATATCTCGATCTGTAACATCTAACTCGGTTTTCTACTCCCAACTGTTACAGATTGAGATAATTCGACGACGCCGACGTTTTAATATACCGTGGTACAATTATGTCACGACGCAAAGGAGGTTCCCATGTCCGCTTGTGTGCCCGTCCGAGATATGAAGGATACTGCCACATTCACCGCACTTGTTGAGTCTGAGCGCGACGTTACCGTTACCAAGAACGGCTACGAGGCCATGCACTGCATCAGCAGCGACCAGTATCGCCTCATGCAAGAAGAAATCGCCAAGGCAAAACTGCTGTCTCGTATGATGTTGGCAGAAGACGAAATATCGCAAGGCGACTATAGCGACTACGACTCCTTCGCGACCGCGATACGAGACAAATATGACCTATAACGTCGTCATACTCAAAAGCGCGCGATATGAGTACGAGAGTATCGTCGGATACCTTGCCCAGATTCTCAAGAATCCGCGCGCAGCAGGCAATTTTGTCGCTGAGTTTGAATATCAGCTTGATCTGCTTCGCGAGCAGCCACTCCTACGTCCCCTCTCGCACATGCAAGAGTTGGCGGCACGTAATTACCGATCGTTTCCCGTCAACAACTACGTGTGTCTTTACAAGTTTGAGCACGAAACGATCTATATCGCCCACGTCTTTCATCAGTCACAGGACTACGCCCGCCTGGTCTAACCCACAAGCTGAATACTTGGCCCGAGCACATTTGCGCGTCAACGTGAAGCGGTAATCCCCGAGCCAGCAGGGGCAGAAGTATCGCCTGCAGTGTTAGCTAGCAAATGACCTGCGTGTGCTCCTTGATGGCGGAGCGATCCGCGGCGGCGATGCCCGGTTCGCACACCACGGCGTCCAAGCTGTCCAGGCGGCAGAAGGTGTAGAAGTCGCGCTTGCCAATCTTGCTGGAGTCGGCGATCAGATAGCGCGAGTCGGCCTTGCTAAAGGCGAGCTGCTGGATACGACCCTCATCCATATTGGACGTAGACACGTCGCCATCCAGAATGCCGTTGGCGCCGATAAACGCTGCATCGATGCCCAGCGCACGCAGGGTATCCTCGGCCGTTGGTCCCACAAAAGCGGCGGTGCGGCGACGGTACATACCGCCCACAAGGCACAGGTCGCAGTCTTCGCGTGCCTCGAGCAGGCTAAAGGCCGAAAGCGAATTGGTCACATAGATGGAAGGCAGCTTGTCGGTGACTCGGAGAGCGCCAATGCGATCTCACGACGGCTGCGCTCATTGTCTCAATTAGCTACTCAACGAAATACGGCCCCGCAGCTCAATAAGCTGCGGGGCCGTACCATACACCGACGGATCAACGACGAAGTGCATCTACTATTTGGCCAGCTCCTGAACGATCCAGTCAATTGCACCTTCGGGATCGTTGGTAAGGTCAATATACTGCTTGCCCCTTGTGGTGAGCAGTTTAATTCCAAGGCGATCGGTATCGGCCTTCATAGCGTCATAGTACATGCGTGCCTGGGGCGCCAGAACAATCACGTTGTACTGATTCATCGTCTCATAGTGGCTTCCGTACGCACCGGACTGAGAAACCAGATCGATACCCTTAGCAGCGGCACCTTCGCGAAGAGCATTTGCCAAGAGAGTCGAGGTGCCGGCACCCTGGCAAAGCACAAGCACGCGGATCTGCTCCGCCTTGTCCTTTACCGCCTCGAGAGCTTTTGCGACATTTTCCTGTGCGGCAATAGCATCTGCATCCGAGGTTCCTGCAGTCTCCTTTGCAGACTCTTCCAAACAAAGCTGATGGTCATACGCCTTGCAGAACGGATAGTAAATCACAAAGTCAACGACCAACAGCACTGCCATCAATACGAGAGAACGCAGATCGAGACCCGTGGTGAGGAACGCACCAATTGGGCCGGGAAGCGCCCACGGCATGGTATACATGGGGGCGTTCATTCCAATTACGTCAATGAAAAACTTACCGATTATGGCGTTGACCATAGGAGCCGCTAGGAAGGGCACGAACATATAGGGATTGAGAACGATCGGCATACCGAAGAGAACGGGCTCGTTAACTCCAAAAATCACCGGGATAATCGATGCCTTGCCCATGGCTTTAAGCTGCTTGGAGCGCATAAACATGATCAGGATAATAGGAACGATGAACGTGCAGCCAGAACCGCCCAGACCGCCGATGAAGCTTGTAAAGTCCTGCGTGAGAGCAATTGACGGGTGTCCACCTGCTTGGAAAACCTCAAGATTGGTAACGGTATTGCCGTAGAGCGCAGCATTGATCGGACTCATGACAACCGAAGCACCGTGGATACCCATAAATTGGAAAAGCGCGACCGCGCCTTCGATAAGCGCCATGCCAGGATAGGTGTCGACCGCGGAGAACAGCGGCGAGATGAGAGCGGATACCAAATTGGCGAACGGCACAGCAAGCAGCTTGCGGCTCGCAAGATCGATAAAAGCGCACGCAAGGATCGAAAACCCAAATGCAAAGATATCGCGAAAACTCTGCGCAATAGAGCCAGGGACCTCTTTGGGAAGCTTGATCGTCACATTATGGCTAATGCACACCTTATAGATATTAACGGTCAAGAATGCGGCTACGAACGCAGCGAGAAAACCCTTGGTTCCCATATAGCCGGTTTCAAAAACAGATGTATCTGCTCCGCCAATCGAGACAACATCGTTTGTCACCGATAGCAAGAGCATGCCGCACATGGCACAAACCATGCACGAGGTGGGGTTGAGAGATTTACCCGAAGGCATGCGACGGTTCATCGACATGGCAAGTGAGCTCGCCGTGGTGCCGGCCACCATAATGCCAAGAAGTCCCATGGTATATGCATAGATTTTATTGAAGAAATCCAGCACCTCAGACGGAAGCGCGATGCCTACATAGGCAGGGAGCGTCGAAAGAAGAAGGAACAGGCTCGAGAACAGCACAATTGGCATATTCGAGAGAAAGCCATCCTTAATCGCCACCAGATAAATGTTCCTCGAGATTTTGTCGAAGAGGGGCTGGTGTTTTTCAAGGAATTTGACGATAGCGTCCATAACACATCCTTTCATGATTCCCGGGCACACAACGATTTATCCGGACTCAACCGTCGTCGTCCCCGTTTGTATCCACTTATGTAAGTGAATACGTTCTTGTGCGAAATGTAATATCATTTGCGCGATTTGTCATAACCAATTCTTTTTCCGCTTTGTCGATATGTCAAGAATTCAAATACTTATTCGGTGAACGGTAGTTGATTAATTTAAGGTTTTCCCAGCTAATGGCTATTTTTTCCGAGCAGTACAATAAGTTTGCAACCGTTCACCGATTGGATATAACATATTGAATATATTGTTGTAACAATATTAGAGACAATGTCACAAGCCTGTCGTTCTAGTCAAAGGAAGTAACAATGCCCAAACGATTACTGAACATGTCCGCATCCGATTTTGCCGCCACGTCACCCATGGATCTAAAACAGGCAATTCTGGCTTCCGAGGGACGTACCATCATGGCGGAAAACGTACCCTCTTCCCAATTTCTCGGCGGCGTTACTAATGCAGAAATCGAACGTGCCGCAGGTGCCGACCTGCTTCTGTTTAACGCGCTCGATGTGTTCGATCCAGTTATTGCCGGTATTCCAGATGATCTCAATGAAAACCCGGTCACTTGGGTGAAGCGAGCATGCGGAAGGCCCATTGGCGTCAATCTGGAGCCAGTTGATAACGAGGCAGAGATGTCTGAATCCCGAACGGAAATCCCCATGGGTCGTCGCGTCTCTCCCAAGACCTTAGAAAAGGCTAACGAACTCGGATTTGATTTTATCTGCCTGACGGGCAACCCTGGAACCGGCGTCTCCAACGATGCAATCGCCCATTCGATTAAACTCTCCAAAGAGCATTTCAATGGCCTGGTCATAGCCGGAAAAATGCATGGAGCGGGCGTTGCGGAACCTGTCATGACGCTCGAAATTGCGCGCAAGTTTGTTGACCTCGGCGTCGATATCCTTCTCGTGCCAGCCCCCTACACCGTCCCTTGCTTCCAAGAAGCAGACCTGCGCGCCATCGTAGACTTTGTACGATCCCACAACGTAGGCAAGTCAATTGAAGAGAAGGTTCTCGTCATGGCGGCGAACGGGACGAGTCAAGACTCCTGCGACAGCGAGACCATTAAGAAAATAGGCCTTGCAGCAAAAGCAGCCGGCGCTGACCTCCAACATATCGGGGACTCCATGAACGGTATTTGCCTGCCCCAGAATATCTTCACGCTCGGACAAGCCCTTCGTGGATACAGGCATCAGATCGTCATGCTGAGCCGCTCTGTGATACGTTAAGGTTACCTTGCCCACGTTACATCCCGACTGAGGCAACCATCAGGTATAACCAACATGCAAACTGAGGCTCTAATGCTCGATACACACGAAAAACGGCCACTCTATTTACAGCTCACCGACGCGCTGCTCAAGCAGATCGTCGATGAATATCAAGCAGACGATAAACTTCCAACAGAAATGGAACTCTGCGACGAATACGCCGTAAGCAGAACAACCGTCCGACTTGCCATGAGTGAGCTGGAGCGTCGTGGAAGTATCTATCGAATCCAAGGTAAGGGATCGTTTGTTGCACCGAAACGCGTTAGCGAGCTCAATTCACTTTTAGACTTTGACTTTGCAAGCCATTGCGATGGCGTTGATCCGGATGCCATCACCAAACATTTCGGCGGCCTCACATCAGGTCGTCCAATTTCCGTAATGATGCTCCAACAATTTGGATGTCAAAGTCGCGATGAAATTCAGCGTCTTGAATTGACCTACGAACTTGAAGGCAGCTTCATAGGCGCTGATACGTTTTTCATTTCAAAGTCGCGCGTTCCGAATAACCAGTTAGATTTTCAGGCATTTAGCAGAATCATGGACGACTTGTCCAAGTCTATCCAATCTGTTAGGGAAAGCTATAGAGCACGTCAGCTTAGCGATTCCGAAGCCAGTAATTATGGTGTTGCAAAACTTCCGGTCATCGAACTGACTCATTATGCTTACGACTCCGGAGGCAAACTAATCTCAATTGTCTGCCGCACCGTCTTAACTGGGCGGGTCCCTTATCAAAACTTTATTTTCAAGTCCTAATGTTCTTTTTCTTTTGTCTCGATCTGTAACACGTAGCCGAGTTTTTAAGTCCTAACCGTTACAGATCGAGACAAACAAGGTAGACCCCACCGAATTGTCTCAATCTGTAACACTAAGACCGGTTTTGGACGTCTAGATGTCACAGGTTGAGACGATTTGATAGTGGAGTCCTCATTTGCGCGTCATATCGCGTAGCGCTGACGCGCTGGTTTCCACAATGACAGGAGGTAAAAGTCCTCCCGCATCGCCCGTTGGCAATCCCGTAGCGCTAGCTAGCAAATGACCTGCGTATGCTCCTCGATGGCGGCACGATCTTCGGCGGCGATGCCCGGCTCGCACACCACGGCGTCCAGGCTGTCCAGACGGCAGAAGGTGTAGAAGTCGCGCTTGCCAATCTTGCTGGAGTCGGCGATCAGATAGCGCGAGTCGGCCTTGCTAAAGGCGAGCTGCTGGATACGACCCTCATCCATATTGGACGTAGACACGTCGCCATCCAGAATGCCGTTGGCGCCGATAAACGCTGCATCGATGCCCAGCGCGCGCAAGGTGTCCTCGGCCGTGGGGCCCACAAAGGCGGCGGTGCGGCGACGGTACACGCCGCCCACCAGGCACAGTTCGCAGTCTTCGCGCGCCTCGAGCAGGTTAAACACCGAAAGCGAATTGGTCACAATGCGCAGGCGAAACGCCGGCAGCATCGAGGCCATCTGCTCAACCGTGGTGCCCGTGCCCAAAAAGATGGTCGAGCCTTCCTCGATAAGCTCCACAGAACGGCGCGCAATCTGCAACTTTTCCTCGGCATGTTTCGTGCGCTTCTCGCTGTGCGAATACTCATGGCGCAGCATAGCGTGTGGACGGCTCTGCGCACTGCGGGCTCCGCCGTGCACGCGCTCGATCTCGCCCAGGCTCGCAAGCTCCTCAAGGTCACGGCGGATCGTCATATCCGAGACACCTAACGCATCCGAAATCTCCTTGACCGAGACCGTTCCCTGTTCCTCGAGCAGCTGCCGAACCTTATCCTGTCGCTCCGCTTTAATCACGATGAGTCCTCGCTGTTCCACGCTCACGTCAATTCAAACAATAACGAACAAATTGTATCAGACTCGCGCGCGTCAGAAATGAACGCCCGCACAGCTCCAATCATCACTTTTTTGAGAAAAATGCCCCCTGCTTTAGTGGGGTGTAGTGATAATCTTGCCTGTTCGCGCTAGAGTTTGTCGGAAATACCTCGATGTTAGGAACCAAATGATCACTTCCGAGCTTTTCGGCACCGCGCCGTGCGGTACCCCCGTTCATCGTTACACCCTCAACGGGCCCGAGATCTGCGTTCGCATTATGGACTATGGCGCCACCGTGCTTGGTATCGATGTGCCCGACATTCCCGGCAACGTGCGCGATGTGGTGTTGGGCTTCGATAAGCTCGAGGATTACTTTGACAACCCCGCCTGCTTTGGCTCGACCATCGGCCCCGTGGCAAACCGCACCGCGGGCGCCACGATCACCATCGACGGCACGGACTGGCATATGCCGGCCAACGAGGGCGTCAACAACCTGCACAGCGATCTTGAGCACGGCCTGCACAAGCGCGTATGGGATGTTGAACTCGACGAGACTCACAACGCCGTGCGCATGACCACCTCGCTTAAGGATGGCGAGCTGGGCCTGCCCGGCAACCGAACCTTTACGGCTGTGTTTACCGTTACGCGCACCGGCGTCTTCCGCATCGAGTATGGTTGCGAGAGCGACCGCGCCACCTACGTGTCCATGACCAACCACACGTACTTTAACCTTGCCGGCCATAACGCCGGCATGGACTGTGAGCACTTCTTTATCGCCAACGCTGCCCACTACTTGCCCATTAACGAGCAGAACATCCCCACCGGCGAAATCGCTCCGGTCGAGGGAACACCGTTTGACTTTCGCGAGCTGCGCCCCGTCGCACCCGGCATGGAGGCCGACGACCCGCAGATTAAGCAGGCCCGTGGCTACGATCACTGCCTGTGCATCGATGGCTATCAGTACGGCCGCAACCTGCGCCGTGCGATGCACGTCGAGGAGATGTGGACCGGTCGTGAGCTGGACTACTACACCACCGCCCCGGGCGTGCAGCTCTACACCGGCAACTGGCTGGGCGACGAGCACGCCAAGGACGATGCCAACTATGGCTGGGGTGCCGGCTTTGCCCTCGAGGCAGAAATGTACCCCGACACGCCGCATCAGCCGCTGTTCCCGCAGGGCATCGTGGGCCCGGGTCACCCCTACAGCAATGTGATCGAGTACCACTTTATGAGGCACTAAGCCCATAACACAACATATCGCACAGCAGCGCCCGCCGGCACACCGCCGACGGGCGCTGCTTCATGCCTAAATCCTTCTTTTCGATGCCACTGAATTGGCGACATAACAAAACTATGCCGAATTACTACGATGAACCCACTATGTCCGACCACGCGCTGGTTTATAAAAAATTAGCAACTCGTCTACCTGCGGTTTTATTCTCTGCAAATTTGGCATGCTCGGCGATAAGCAATTCATCGTAGTAAACCGGCATAGTTTTGGCGGACAGCGCCACACAGATCCCCTACGAAGGCAAAATGATCCGTTTTCCTCCGTCCCCAAGGGATCAGTTGAACAGATTGCCGATGGGATCGGGGGCGGAACTGGGGAGATGGCGGATTTCTAGCTCTATACCGAGCTTTTGCAACTCTTTGAAGGCGGCGATGTCTGTATCGCCTACGGCAACGGCAGGCGTTGCAGAGCGCTTGCCCTCCCCCGCCCGCATATGGCCGATACTAATCTTGGTTATTGGCACACCGCCCTTAACCAGCGCGAGCGCATCGGAGGGTGAGGCCACCATGATCAGAATCAATTGGCGAGGCGTTGCGGTATGAATGATGTCGATGGCCTTTTGTACCGAGAAAAACCGCGTCCAAACCCCTTCTGGCGCCGCCACCCTCATGGGTGCCCATTGGCGCGAATCTGCCGCGATCTCATCGTTGACGATTAGGACAAGGTTGGAACCCACGGCTTCGTTCCACAGCTCAACGTCTTGTCCGTAAATGAAACGGTCGTCGATGCGTGTGAGAAGAATCTTGGGTTGAGTCATCGCTGCCCCATTCTGTTTGAGACCCGTAAGAGCAAGACATCGCGTCTCCAATATTAGTGCATTTAAAGTGAGAAAAGCCGTCAGAACCCTTGCGCGGATGTGCGATGTCCCGTATCATAGACAGCCGTTGACGCCTCAGTTGCGTCACCACATGGTCGCCAGCGTAGCTCAGTTGGTAGAGCACCGCTCTCGTAAAGCGGGGGTCACCGGTTCGAGCCCGGTCGCTGGCTCCATTGCACAAGATAGCCGCCTTCGGGCGGCTTTTTTGTTGCCGATTTCGGGCGCGCATCCGCCAATCCAAGCACAACGCCGCCGGAAACTCCCCTACTCAACAAAAGCCCCGCCAACCGCAATCCCCAAGGGAACCGCGATTAACGGGGCTCAAGCGTGCTCCTCAATGGAATCACGCCATCAGACGAACAGCTCAGCCGAGCAGCGTGCTACTCCTCCCAGTAAGCATCTGCAAGCAGCTTAAAGCAGATCTTCTTGACCGGCTGCGCGCCATCGCCCGGGAACTCGAGCGTGGGCATATGAGGTTCGCCGGCAACAAACAACGCAAACTTGTCGTCAGCAAGATTGCCGGCGATTGAGGCGTCGGAATCGACCAGATCGTAGTCGTCCTTCTCGTCAAACTCCTGAACCAGCGTCAGGCTGCCCGTGGCAACCTTAAAGGCCTCGCGACCCTCGACATCGATCTGCAGGTCGTGATAGCGCTGATGCGTCTCATAGTGAGCCTCGGCCTCGGGACGCGTCGTGGGAGCCATGACGTTCGCATAGACCTTGTCGCCCAGAATCGGATGGCTGCCGACCTCGAGCTTCGCCGGATCGTTCTCCTCGAGCCAATCGATCAGCACGTCGAGGCCCTTGAGCATTCCACGGTACTCCTCGATATCGCCCAATGCACCGTAAATCATCTAAATCCCCTCTCGGATCGTTTCTTTGGCGGCTACTCGGCAAACGCATTACCGACGCTGTTGCCACCCACATGCGTCTCGACCAGGGTAAGGTCGGGATTGAACACGACAGCGTCGGCGTCGCGCCCCGGCATAATGCTACTGCACTTGTCGTCGACATGAGCTAGCAACCGATGCCGGGGCCGCAGCACAACCTCCTACAGCTCGGTCACGACAACGCCGTTGTAGACCTCGTCCCAACGATCCATAACCAAGTGGCCAGTCATGGGATCCATGGCATTGAGCTTGCCGCAGGTGTTGGCGGTACGCAGCACCGTCTCGTCGTCGGCGCCGGCAGCAATCGCATGTGCGAAGCCGGCAATGGTCGAATCGCCAGAGCCCGTAGCGTTAACGGCGGGGATATCGGGCGTCTTCGCGCGGAACGCACGGCCATTGTGGAAGCCCACGGAGCCGGCAGCGCCCATGGATACGACGACCCAGGGGATATCGGAGAAACGGGCGTCAGAGGCGAGCGCGGCACGGAGCTCTTCCACATCGTCGGTGGTAAAGCTCGTGCCCAAAAGGCCGTTAATCTCGGTCAGGTTAGGCTTAACCAGCTCGGGCTTGACCTCGGACTTGAGCGCTGCCTCGAGCGAAGCACCCGAGGTATCGAGCAACACCTTGGCGCCGGCGTTCTCGGCAATGCCCGTAATCTTGGCATAGTAGTCTGCCTCGACACCGCAGGGCAGCGAACCCGAAATGGTGACGACGTCGGCCTTGCCCGCAAGCTCGGTAAACTTGGCAGTAAAGGCATCGAGCTCCTCGGGGGCAATTGTCGGGCCGCTCTCGAGCAGCTCGGTCTGGTTGCCGGCGTGGAGGATGTTGAGGCAAATGCGAGTCTCGCCCTTGATGGGCACAAAGTCGTTGTTAATGCCGTTGGCGTCCATGAGCTCAGCCATGTAGGCGCCCATGTGGCCGCCGAGCAGACCGGTTGCCACAACGTCGTCACCCAGCTGACCCAGCACACGGGCCACGTTGAGGCCCTTGCCGCCGGCGGTCTTTTCGGGCGTCACACGGTTGACGTCGTCGATAACGAGCTCATCGAGCTGATAGCGCGTATCGACAGACGGGTTCATCGTAACGGTGAGGATCATTTTTAGCTCCTTATCTCGCAGGCTCCTTGTGCCTCGCGATACGAGTCGACAAAACGGAATTACAGAATCTCAATCGTGAACGAGCGAACGATGGTCTCCTTGGGCTTGGCGACAAGGCAGCCGCGCTTATGCTCAAGTACGTCGTCCTCATCGGAGCAGGTCGAGAGGCCGCCCCAAGGTTCAACTGCCACAAAATCGCCCTCGGGCTTGCTCCACACAATGAGATATGGGAAGCCCTCAAAGCTCAGGCGGACACCCTTGTCCTCGCCCTTTTTGGAAAGCGTGACCTGACGGCTCTCGAGCACGTCAAAGATGGTCTCCGCAAAATCGAAGAGCTCATGCAACAGGGGCAGCGTCTTTCCCACCATGGGGTTCTTGGAGCGGTTGGTCACGTCAATCAAGCCAGTCGAGGGGACGGCAGTGCAAAGCTCAGCAGCTTCGTCCTTCTCAAAGCGCAGCTCGTAGTCCGTATAGGCCTCGCCCTCATCGAGCGGACACCTAAAGCCGGGATGGCCGCCGATAAAGAACGGCATGTCCTCGGTGCCCTCGTTGGTAACCTCATAGGAGACACGCACGGCGGCGTCCTCGAGCGTATAACGGGCGACAAGCTTAAACGGATACGGATAATCGCTCAGCAGCGCGGCGTTATCCTCGGATGCCAGGCACATAGCCAGCTCGTTTGCGCTTTGGCTCAGCAGCTTCCACTCCTGTTTGCGCGCAAACCCATGGCGAGCGAGCTTTACATGATGCCCGGCAAACGTCATGGCGCTGTTATCGCGCAAGCCTCCGCAAATCGGGAAGCAAATCGGTGCCTGGCCGGACCACACGGCGGGATCGCCCTGCCACAAGTACTCGCGTCCGTCAGCCTCAATCGAGGTAAACGAGCCGCCGGCCGTGGAAACCTTGATAGAAATCGAATCGTTGGAAAGAGCGTATTCCATTGTCCATCCTTTCGAACAACTGCTTTTTGCTCGCAAGAACCCGTCTCGGCCCTGACCAAAGGACAAACCCGCACGTTCATCGATGCGTCCGGTATCCCAGCCATGCAACGGGGTACCATACAGACATTGATGCAATTACAGCTGAAAGGCCTTCTTATGCGAACCATCATCCTTTATGCCTCACGCCACCACGGCAATACGAAAAAGCTCGTGGACGCCATCGTCGAGGCACACCCCGAGATCGATACCCTCGATGTAAAGACGCTCGGTAAAAACGAGTATCCCAACCTGCACGAATACCATCTGATCGGTGTCGCCACGGGCATCTATTACTCCGAGATCGACAAGGACATGGCACGCGTGCTCACCAACGTACTGCAGCCGCAGGACAAGGTGTTTGGCCTTATGACCTACGGTGGCAAAAACAAGTGGTACGGCAAGGATATCGATGGCATCTGCCGCATGAGGCAGGCCATCTTTATGGGCGTCTACGGCTGTCCCGGCTTTGATACGTGGGGGCCGTTCAAACTCGCCGGCGGTGTCCAAAAGGGACACCCGACCGCTGAGGAAATTAAGGGCGCCGTCGACTTCTTCGACAAGATCGAAGACGAGTATGGCGACATCATCGTCGAAGAGTACGCCAAGCGCGAGAAGCGCCTAGCATACGAGAAGGAGCATCCTGCAGGAGGCCTGGTGGCCGGCGTCAAGCGCACGGCAAAGAAGATCGCTAACAAGCTGTAACTGTGAAGGTGCTTTTGAGCGTTTAACCCATACGGCGGGTCCGAGCAGATTCGGGCCCGCCGTCTTTTTCTATCGTTACTCGGTAAAGGCGTTGCCGACGCTCTGGCCGCCAACATACGTCTCGACGAGGGTGAGCTCATGGTCGAACACGACAAAGTCGGCGTCGCGACCCGGCATGATGCTGCCGCACTTACCTTCGATGTGCGCGGAGCGTGCCGGCACCTCGGTTGCCATGCGAATGGCGATATCGGCGCTGGCGATGCCCCAGTCGACGATGTTCTTGACGCCCTGGGCAAGCGTGAGCACCGAGCCGGCAATGCTCTTGCCGTCGGCGAGCCAGCACAGGTTGTCCTTCATGATGACGTCCATGCCACCACTGGTGTAGCTGCCCTCGGGCATGCCGCCGCAACCCAGGCAGTCGGTGATGAGCACCGTGTGCTGCCAGCCCTTTGCCTGCAGCAGCGCCTTGATGGCGGCAGGGTTTACGTGCTTGCCGTCACAGATGATCTCGGCGTAGGTCTCGGGCGTGGACATGGCAGCACCCACGACACCGGGCTCGCGGTGATGCAGCCCGCGCTGGCCGTTATAGGTATGCGTAAAGCAGCTGGCACCGGCGTTGATGGCGGCAATGCACTCATCGTAGGTAGCGTCGGAGTGACCGATGCTGGTCACCACACCCTTGGCGTTCAGAGCAGCCGCATAAGCAGCGGCACCGTCGCGCTCGGCCGCCATGGCGCTCTTAACGATGCGACCACCCGCAGCCTCCTGCCACTGATCGAAGACCTCCTCGGAGGGATCGATCAGGTAAGCGGGGTTCTGCGCGCCCACGTGCTTCATGGTAAAGAAGGGGCCCTCCAGGTAGATGCCCTGAATGCGAGCACCGCAGAAGTCGGGGCCACGGCCCTCATCGGCCTGGGCGATAGCAGTGCAGGCGTCCTTGATCTGCTCGACGCCATCGGTGAACGTCGTGGGCAGCCAGCTGGTGGTACCGCGACGGGCGAGCTCGGTCGAGCTGATATCGATACCCTCGGGATCGTTATCGGTAGTTGAGTGGTTGTAGAAGCCATGGATGTGAGTATCGACCATACCCGGTGCGATCCACGATCCCGTGTAGTCCTTAATCTCGCAAGAGGGCTCGTCGGCCTGCCAGGCGCCAAAGACGCCGTCCTCGACCATAAGATAGCCGCCCAGTTGCGGGCCTGCCGGCAAGAAGAACTTGTCAGCCTTAATTGCGTACGTGCTCATATGCACTCCTTGCTTCTAAAGCAGTTGACTGTGGTGATGCTTATACCCAGCTCACGCAAAACAAAAAGCGCCCGCCCGCCGTTATGAGCGGACGGGCGCCCTTACAGGGGGACGCGATTAAGCGGTGAAGGGGTGAATCGTCACGCCCTTAACCACGCGGTTGACCGTGCCGGTGGGGCTCGGCGTATCGGGCGTGTTGCCCACGCGCACGGAGTTGAGCAGGCTGATAGCCTGGGCAAACATCACGAACGGCAGAGCAAGGTAGCCCTCGGGAAGCGCCTCATAGCCCTTAAAGGTGAAGGACTCACCCTCATAGACGGTGGCACCTTCCTGCTGAACGGCGACGGTGTGCTGAGCGATCTTGTCGCCACCGATCTCGTTGAGGATGTCGATGTCGTACTGACGGGTGTAGGCGTCGTTGTTGACGAACACGAAGACGAGCGTCTTATCGTCGACGAAGGACTTAGGTCCGTGACGATAGCCCATAGAGGTGTCGTAGGAAGTAGCGACCAGACCGTGAGCGAGCTCAAGGATCTTGAGCTGGCTCTCCTGGGCAAGGCCACCGAAGGAGCCAGAACCCAAGTAGGTCACGCGGTTAAAGTCGCCAGCCAGGTAATCGGCGACCTCGGACTCGCGAGCGATAACCTCCTCGCCCATCTTGGCGATGGTCTCGACCCACTCGGCCTTCTGCTCGTCAGAGGCAGTGTCGAAAATAAGGGTGGAGAGCAGGGTCATGCAGGAATAAGAACCAGTCATGGCGAAGCCCTTGTCGTTGGCGCGCGGAATGAGCAGCGTCAGCGCGTTGGGATCATCGGCAGACTCGACGGCGAGCTTGCCCTCGGGAGCGCAGGTGATGTTGAGGAACTTGACGTTGTGGACGAGCTCCTTGGCAACGGCGACGGCGGCAAGGCTCTCGGGGCTGTTGCCAGAGCGGGCAAAGGAAACCACGAGCGTGGGATCCTCGGCGCGCAGGAAGTCGCGCGGGGCGCTCACGATGTCGGTCGTGGCGATGGGCTTGAAGTCGTAGAGATCAGTGTTGCCAGCGTGACGCAGGTACGGGGCGCAGGTATCGCCAACGTAGTCGGACGTACCGGCACCGGTGAAGACAACGGACAGACGGCCCTCGCCCATGGCGCGAGCCTCGGCCAGGAAGGCCTCGATGGCCTCCTTGTTCTCGCGATAGATGTTGAGCGTATCACGCCAAAGCTCGGGCTGCTGAGCAATCTCGGCCGTGGTGATCTGGGCGCCGAGCTCGGTGAGCTCCTCGACACTCTTCTCGAACATTTCTAATACCTCTCTCTAGAAGTAATCCTCTGACGTGCAATTATACACTTCGGTTGGTTATCTGGTAGTAACCAGTTAAATGCAAAGAATCACCATATGGAAACGATGCGGACACTAGTTGCTACGCTGGTGGTAAACCTTGTATTTAAACTGATCGGCACGAGCAACCGAGAGTGTATACTCCACAACCTCGTTTGACTCGTTATACGTAGTCCTGACCAAATCGAGCACAGGCGAGCCCTCGACAATTCCCAAAAGGTGGGCGTCGGTGGGACGGGCTATGCTCGCATAGAACTCCTCTTCGGCCACGCGAATCTTTTGCTGAAAGTCTTGCTCAATCACATCGTAAAGCGGCTTACGCTCCAGCAGCGGTCGCTTTAGGGACAGAAATTGACGAACCGGTAGATAGCTGCGTTCGACCATCATGGGCATGTTATCGGCAGAACGAAGGCGCTTAAGCTTAAAAATGCGATCACCGATACGCAATCCCATATGCTCGGCCAGATTCTTATCGGCCTCCATCTCGCAAAACTCGAGAATCGTGGTCTCGGGGTCGCGACCCATCGCGCGCATCTGCTCAGTAAAGCTGTAGGACTGCATAAGATTGGTTGCCTTTGCCGAACGGTCGGTCACAAAGGTACCGCGACCGTGCTGCCGAACCACAAGTCCTAAACGCTCCAGCTCTTGCAGAGCCAGGCGCACCGTGGTGCGCGAGAGACCATAGCGCTCCGAAAGTTCGCGCTCGGAAGGAATCATGTCACCGGCGCGATATTCATGGTCGATCTTTTCGGTCAGAATATCGACCAGCTGATCGTACAGCGGTTGCTTACGCGCTCCGATCGCCATCCTATCCTCCCATTTTCTCAAACTCGGCTACTACCTTGGGTGTTTAGCATTATCTGTCTGCCACGCCCGAATCAACAAGAAAACAAAAGCCGCGCGCTCTTTCGAGCACGCGGCTTTTAACATACACATGGCTTAAGGGGTCGGGGTGTGAGCCGCGTAGGGACACACCCCTCAAGCTAGAGCCTTACCAGATGCTCGGCCAGAGACCAAGCGGGCCAGCGCCCAGGATGCCCAGGACGAAAAGCAGCAGAATACCCTTGGTCGGGGTCCAGCTGTGCTTAGCAAACATGTAGTAAAGCAGCAGCGTAAGCATAAGCGGGACGAGCTTCGGAACGATGGTGTTGAGGGTGTCGGCAACAGAGAAGTTGACCGGATCCTCGGTGACGGTAGCGTAGGTCACGGACTCCATGCCGTTGCCCAGATCGGCGACGCCGCACTTGACCTCGTTGCCGTCGGCATCGGAAGCGGTGAGGGCGTTGCCGTCCTCATCGGTCATGGCGATGGTACCGGCCTCAGCGGTCTCGGTATCGATGCCCTCCATACCGGTGAAGTTCTCGGCCTCCTTCTCGGAGACGATCACGGTAGTAGCGGAGAGACCACGGGTGGTGCCGTTGGGGATCTGGAGGTTGATCTGGGTGCCACCCATGGTGACGACCAGACAACCGACGACGAAGACGCCCATGATGGAAGCGGCACGCGTGAAGGCCTGCATGTTGGCAGTCAGAGCGTCAATAGCGCTGGTGCCAAGCTTGTAGGACCAGTTCATGAGCCAGAAGCGCAGAGCGAACTGGACGACGTTGAAGATCACCAGGAAGATGATCGGTGCAGCGGCGTTGCCGTTGATGGCCATGTTGGAGGTGATGCCGGCCGTGATAGGCACGAGCGTCAGCCAGAACAGAGCGTCACCGATACCACCGAGCGGGCCCATTGCGGCAACGCGGACGGCGCGGATCGTGGGGATGTCAACCTTGTTCTGCTCGAGCGAAAGCACGATACCCATAACAAAGGTGACGAGGAACGGGTGGGTGTTGAAGAACTCCAGGTTGTGGCTCATGGAAGCCGCGAGGTCGTTCTTGTTGGTGTGGATCTTCTCCAGACCGGGGATGATGGAGTAAAGCCAGCCAGCGGCCTGCATGCGCTCGTAGTTGAACGATGCCTGCAGGAAGCAGGAGCGCCAAGCCATCTTGTTGAGGGTCTTCTGGTCGAGCTGCGGAGCAGGAGTGAGATCCTCGTAGTGCTCCGGGATCACATACTCATTAGATGCCATCTTCGAAGTCACCTCCGTCAGAAACAGCTGCACCCTTCAGCTCGGTCTGCTGCTGGAAGTCCCAGAAAGCGATGCCGAAGCCGATGAGAGCGAGGATGAGCAGGGCAGGGGTTGCCAGCGAATCGTTGGCAACGGTGATGAGCGCGAGGCCAAAGCCCATGAGGAAGAAGCCCCACATATCGCGGTTCATCATAACCTTGAGCAGGACGGCGAAGCCGACGAAGCGCATCATGCCGCCTGCAGCGGACAGACCGGTCTGCAGCCAAGTCGGGATGGCAGAAGCGATGGTCTGACCGATGGTAGCGCCAGCGATGAAGAACAGGGTGACGACGACGGCGAAGATCAGGCCGAGCAGAGCCATGGCGAAGTAGTTCAGGCGCTCGATGCCCTTGGTGTCCGCGTTATGAGCCATGTTATCGGCCGTGGACATAAGCGGGGACATAAGCGTGAAGACCAGGGTAACGCCGAGCTGGCCAAGCAGAGCGAACGGAATGGCGAGGCCGACTGCCGCGTTGGGCTCGAGGCCCGTGGCGATAGCGAGAATGGCTGCCATGATGCCGCCGATGACGGCGTTAGGCGGCTGAGCGCCTCCGATCGGCATGTTGCCGATCGTCATGAGCTGATAGGTACCACCCACGAGAAGACCGGTGTTGAGGTCGCCAAGGATAAGACCGATGACGGCGCCGGTGACGATGGGCTGATAGAGAGACTCGAGGAAGTCAAACTGGTCGATTGCCGCGATGAACGTAACAACGAAGACCAGGGCGACCTGAATGATCGAGAATTCCATCTTGCTCCTCCTTTCAAAATGTATGTACGCACTTTGGATTTCACGTACAGAATGTCAGGGTTTCACTCCTGACAACGTGGATCACGAGGATTACGAGAAGAGCTTGCTCGTGTCCTCAACAGGCGTGCTCGGAACGCGCCTGATCTCCAACTCCACCCCCAATTCCTGCAGCTCTTTAAACGCAGCGACATCCTCGTCGTTAACTGCGACGGAGGTGGCGACTTGGCGCTTTCCTTCCGACATGTGCATGTTGCCGATGTTTACCTTCTTTATAGGCACACCGCCCTTGACGAGCGTAAGCACGTCTTCCGGTGTTTCGGCCACGATGAAGATCTTCTGGCGCGGGCTCGCCTTGCCGATGACGTCGATGGTCTTCTGCAGAGAGAAGAAACGCGTAGCGACGCCGGCGGGAGCGGCCATCTTCATGAGGTTCTGGCGCATGGTGTTGGTCGCCACGTCGTCGTTGGCGACGAGGATTAGGTTGGAGCCCAGAGTGGAGTTCCACTGGGTGGCAACCTGACCATGAACCAGTCGGTTATCGATGCGGGTAAGAAGAATGTTGGGTTCTGCCATGTTGATCAGCTTCCTTTCGTTATTTGCTGACGACAGTTACTTGATCTCCTGAATCGCGTAACGCGAAACATCTACGACGGCTCCGGATCGGACTTTGATCTGGACCTTCTCGCCTTCGATGCCTTTGACGGTTCCGTAGATACCGCCGGCGAAAAGAACCTCCTGACCCGGCTTGAGCTCGGTGTGCAGCTCCTTGAAGTACTTTTGCTTCTTCTTCATGTTGATTTGCGACCAGATGGTGTAAATCAAGCCCATGATGACAAGCAGGCCTAAAAGGGCGACCGAGGAGCTCAGGACGTTGGCTCCGAAATCGGCCATTAGATGCCGTCCTCGTCGCCGAAGATATCCTCTTCCTCGGAGTCGGCAACGGATGCGACCGTCTGGGCGGTGATGCCCGTCTGGCCAACGGTCACGGCCTGCTCGCCAAGCTCGGCGAGCGTGGCGTTGCCGCGGAGGAACAGAAGCTCAATAACCATGGGAAGGTTAGTGCCGGTCAGAACCTCGACATTGTCGACATCCTGGGCAATCATCATCGACTGGTTGAACGGGGTGCCGCCAAGCAGGTCGGTAAAGACGAGCACGCCATCGCACTCCTCGCGCATGGCGGTAATAGCGGCGCGGAGATCCTCACCGTAGGAAGCAGCCTGGTCGCCCTCAAAAGGAACGACGGTAAAAGCAGGCTGGTCGCCGGCAACCATAGCGATAGCGCTTGCAAGGCCGGGTGCGAACTGTCCATGACCGGTAAGAATAAAGCCAACCATTCAAATTTCCCTTCCGAAGGTGTGTACAATCTGAGTCCGATGATTTTCGGAAGCCAGCGGGCGCTCGCCCTTAAAGCTTCTTAGAAAGCGTTCTTTGAAGACCAGTGGTTTCTAAACTGGTAGTAACCACGTGACGTGTTGTTGTCACTATATCACCCCAGAAGAGGTCGCTTTCGTTGATTCATACGGTAAAACGTTTTTGCACCGCTCACGGTGATAAATCGACCGTTTACCGGTCGTTAACACTTCTACCTGCGGTTTTGAAACCGTTTCGAAATGTTTTGGCAAAAGATCGGATCTTTTCCTGTGTCTAAACAACGCAGGGCGGCTAAAAATAGCGTGAAGAAAAATTGCAGGTCATTGTGAAGATATGTGAATTGGTCTTTTTGACTTAATACCAGTTAGAACCAGTTTTGAGATTATCGGTGAACGGTAGTTTTCGACCGTTCACCGGTTACTTGCAATCGTTTGCAGTTGTTTTCCCAGATGAATTAGGGAAGCGCGATGGAACGCTTGCGCGATCACGGGAAGTTTTTGGCATTTGTCCTCATCCCCCGAACGCCAAACTCCGGCATCCAAAATGAGCTAATAGCTCACGCTAATCGTTTTCAATCATTACTTACTCATTATTAGTAATTATTTATCGTTTATCGTTAATTTTGATATGATACAAGTATCATCCAAAACGCCGATTGGAGGGGTTATGGTCCACCGAAACGCATCTATATCGAATGAAACCATCAGCCGCGAACAGACGATAGCCAAACTGAGGAAGCTCGCTCGCATCTGCAAATGGGCCACAATCTGCATTACCACAGCGCTCGCTCTGGGACTCCTCGCAGTCATTGCGATTGACCTTCTACTTATATTGCCCGGCCTCTCCCAAGGGTCGTGCCTCCAATCCGTAGAACTTCAAGCCGGCGAAGGGCCGTGCCTGGCTATTGTCGGTACCGATGCGCAGGCCCCACTTATGCTCGTCGCACACGATGGTCACACTGCCATAGGAAGCCTCTTGATGACATGTCTCGCGCTTACCATCGCGATAAGCGTGCGCAGGCTTTTCTTCAACATTGAAAAGGAAGGCAGACCCTTTGACCTTGAATGCAACCAGACGCTTCGTCGAGTAGGACATTTATTCCTTATCGGCGGCGTTGCCGTGAGGCTTCTTGGTGCCGTAATCACGGGATTGATACTCTCAGGATTTGGCGGCAGCTTTACGGATGCGTTCGTCGGCCAATTATTCGAGCCCTCCATGCTCTTTGCAGGCCTGATTATTTGCCTGATTGCCAGTATCTTCCGCTACGGGTATATCCTGCAAAAACAAGATGACGAGTTGCTCTAGGGGGAATCCATGATTATTCTGCGGCTTGACCGCATGCTCGCCGAACGCAAGATCTCATCCAAAGAGCTTGCGGAACGCGTGGGCATCTCCCAGGTCAATATGTCACGCATTAAGACGGGCAAGGTTTCTGCCATACGTTTTTCAACTCTTGACGCGATATGTCGGGCACTCGACTGCCAACCGGGCGATGTACTGGAATATATATCCGACGATGAAGCCGATAGCCTTTTTGGACTTAAAGATGAATAGCCATAATTAAGCCGCCAATCACGCCCTCAACGCAAAAAGTCCGCCAGAACGACTTCCGTACTGGCGGACTTTCTGCTGTCTATCGGCTAGATGCTCGATGAGCCGTGCGACTCTTTACGCAAACAGGCCGTAGATGCTGATGTTGGCCTTGGCGTAGAGGCCGTTAGCATACTCGGTCCACTTGGAGCTGGCGCTCGAAGCCTGCGAAGAGTACTGCTGGTAAGCAGTGTAGTAGGCAGTCATGGCCTGCTTATAGGTGGCGCTATCGGCCGTAAAGGCATCGTCGGCAAAGGCCTTAGCGTAGGTGCTGTCGGCGTCCTTCCAAGTGCCCTTCTCGCTATCCCACTCGTCGCCGGCAAGGTTGATGATGTAGTCGGCGTAATCCTTGCTCGCGGTGTCCTCATTGCCGTCAGAAGGCTCGGTCGGAGCGGTCGGCATGCTTGCGGAGCTATCGCCCACCTTCTTCTTGTAGAGCTTCTGCAGCGTCGCGGACTGGCGGACGATCTGCTTGGCCTGGTCCTTGGACACGCCATACTGCGTGGCCATGGTCTTGTAGTCAGAAGTGCCGATGGAATCCTCGGCGTACTGCTTCATCTCCTTAGAGGAGACGGTAATGCCCTCGTCCTCGGCAGCGTCGAGCAGGATCTTGTTGCGCACGTAGGACAGGATGACGTCGGCAGAAGGAGCGGTGTAGTTGCCATCGTCGTCCTTGACGGTGTCGAGGCTGTACTGGCTCTCGATGGCCTCGCGCGCGGTGATGTCGCTCTTCTTGCCGTTGTAGCTATAGCTTGCCACGGTCGAATCGAGCTGGTCCTCGGTCAGGGTCGCCGAGCCGACACCCTTGCCGCCAAAGCCGCCATTGCCAATAAAGAAGCCGACCACCGCAGCGATCACGACTGCAACCACAAAGGCGGCAATCATCGTCTTCTTGTGCTTGGATGCATGGTCGTCCGCGTCGGAGTCGTCGTCCTCGTCCTGTTCCTCGGGCATGAGGTTCTCGTCGGCGGCATCTGCGGCAATCTGAGCCTCCAGGCGAGCGTCCTCCTCCTCGGCCGTCGTACCGGCAGCAATGTGCTCGGCAGACGTACCGGCGACCAGGTCGATCTTCTCGTCCTCGTCACCGTCGGAGCCTTCGCCGCGCTCGATGATCTGGATGCCGTCGATCTCGTCCTTCTCGTCCTTCTTTTGAATCAGACCCATATCGGTTACTCCTTGTTAGGAAACATAGTCCTCAATAGAATACGCCCGACAGAGCGCCGGGCGTATTGATTCTTAGGTTATACGCAAACACTTAAGTACTATTTAGGCGTTTGCAGCGTGCCTACCTTAGGCCAGGTGCGCGATAACGGCATCGGCAAAGGCCTGCGTGCCCACGGCCCCCTCGACGGAGCCGGTCTGGGCACGGCGCACGTCGCCGGTAACCTGCTCGCCCTCGTCGAGCGTGGCAGATACGGCGGCGCGAATGCGATTGGCAGCATCGTTCTCGCCCAGGTGATCGAGCATCATTGCAGCAGAGAGAATCTCGGCCGTGGGGTTGGCGATATCCTGGCCAGCGATATCGGGCGCGGAGCCGTGCGTTGCCTCGAAGATGGCGCAGTCGGCACCGATGTTGGAGCCGGGGGCCATCCCTAAGCCGCCCACCAGGCCGGCGCACAGGTCGCTCACGATGTCGCCGTACAGGTTGGGCAGCACCAGGACATCGAAGTCATTGGGGTTCTGGACCAGGCCCATGCAGGTGGCGTCGACGATCTTGTCGTTGAACTCGATATCGGGATAGTTGGCGGCCACCTCGCGCGCCACGCGCAGGAACAGGCCGTCGGTCGCTTTCATGATGTTTGCCTTGTGTACGGCCGTCACCTTTTTGCGGCCGCAGCGGCGGGCGTACTCAAAGGCATACTCCACAATACGGCGGCTCTTGACGATGGAGATCGGCTTGATCGAGATGGCGGAATCGGCGGCGAAGGTCTTCTGACCCGAACGCTCGACGAGCTGCGAGAGCTCCTCGACCTCGGCAGCGCCCTCATCGAACTCGATGCCGGCGTAGAGGTCCTCGGTGTTCTCGCGCACGATGACCAGGTCGACGTCGCGGAAACGCGATCCGTCGCCCGGCTGCGACAGGCAGGGGCGCACGCAGGCGTACAGGTCGAAATGCTTGCGCAGGGCCACATTGACGCTGCGGAAACCCGTGCCGACCGGCGTGGTGATGGGGCCCTTGATGGCAACCTTGGTCTCGGCGATCGCATCGAGCACGTGCTGGGGCAGCGGTGTACCAAACTCGTCCATGACGCCGGCGCCGGCCTCTTGGACGTTCCAGTTGATCTGGACACCGGTGGCCTCGACCACGCGGCGCATGGCCTGCGTAATCTCGGGACCGATACCGTCACCGGGAATCAGGACTACATCGTGCGCCATAATCTGTTACTCCTCGTCTTCGGCGTCGTCAGATTTTTTAACGCTAGCACGCTTCTTCTTTTTGGAGAGATCCAGGCCAAAACGTTTAACAAGCATTTCGCAAATCTCGCTCGAACGGGCCTTGAGATAGCTGCCCTTGCCGTTCTCGGCGTCGAACTTAAGGCGCAGCGCGAGCTTCTCGGCAACCTCGGCGTCGATCTCGCCCTGGCAAAACTCGTACAGGCAACCGAGCATGTCGCGATACTCAAGGTCGCCGTGGTAGCACTGGATGGCCTCGTCCAGGATGGGCCAAGCCTCGCGCGAACGCTCGACGCTCGTGGCACCCCACACGCACAGCAGGCGGAAGGCGGCATAGCGCAGCGTGGAGGAGATCTCGTCGAACAGTGCAGTCTCGGCGCCCTCAAAGGCATCGCCCAGCTGCTCGGGGCAGGTGGTGGCGAGCGCCGTCAGGGCATCGAGGGCCTCCCAGCGGGTCTGCGCCTCGGGGCGGTCGAGCGCCTCGATCAGCGCGGGCACGCAGGGCACGACGCGCTGCGGATCGCGCTCGGCCAGCAGATGCAACACGCGGGCGGCAAACTGGCGGATGCGGCGCGTGGGGCAGCCGAGCTCCTTGACCAGACGGTCGACGGCGTTCTCGTTCTCCTCTGCCAGCTGAAGCTGTGCCAGCTCCTCGTCGGTGAGCTGTTCGTCTTTGTTTTCTGCCATAGTTACCTCTTCTTACTATTTCTTAGCGTGCTTGCCAGCACCCTTGCTGTCATCGGTGACCGAGATGAGTTGTCGGTCGGCCGCGCCATTGCGACGCGCACGGCGGCGTTCCTCAGCGTCGCCCGCGTCGGCGGCGGCGCGATGAGCCTTGTTGACGTTAAAGACCTCGTCGTGCTTGCGCCACGGACCGACGGACTCGCCAAAGCTCATCTTAAGACCGGCGATAAAGCCGCCGAGCCAGCCGATCGGCGCAAACTGCACCAGCGGGAACAGCGAGAACACCCAGGTCAGCAGGACGACTGCCGCCGCGCCTGCAAAGTTGGCAATCCAGTAGTCGCGCTTGGTGATCACGCGCTTTTCGCAGGCCCACTGGCCGCACAAAAAGCCAATGTAGATCGCAAAGAGAAAGAGCACCAGCGCAAGCACCACGAACGTCCAGCTCATGGGCGCTACTCCCCGTGATGGTGGCCGCAGCAGCACTCGTGGCCGTCGTCATGGCCGTGGCCGCCGCAGCACTCGTGGTCCTCGCTGTGATGGTGGCCGCAACCACACTCGTGGTCGTCGCCATGCTCGCCGCAACCGCAGCCGTCCTCGTGAGCGCCATGCTCCTCGGGACGATACTGCGACCAGTCCAGACCGGCGGCGATGGCGTCGGCCTCCTCCTTATAGAGGACCGTGACGGCCTGGGTGCCCAGCTTGGCGCCACCGATGGCATCGAGCATGTCGTAAAGCGTAAAGGCCACGTCGGCGCCGGGCAGCGCAAGCTCGCGGTCGTCGGCATAGGCGAGCGCCAAGCGCAGGTCCTTAATGAAGTGCCCAACCATAAAGCCGGGCTTGTAGTCGCCGTCGAGCGCCTTGGGCGCCAGGCTCTCCATGGCGCCGGACTTACCGGTGCCGCCCAGAATCATCTGACGGGTCTTCTCAAGATCAAGGCCGCTCAACTCGGCAAACGCCAGCGCGTCTGCCATGCCGACCATGCAGGCGCCCAGCGACACCTGGTTGGCAAGCTTGGCAGCCTGGCCCTTGCCGGCGCCATCGAAGCAGCAGATGGTTGCCGCAAAGGTGGAAAGGATGTCGCGGACCGGCGCGATGTCGTTCTCGGTGGCGCCCACGATAGCCGTAAGCGTGCCGGCGATGGCACCCGACTCGCCGCCGGTGACGGGGCAGTCAAACGCCATGCGGCCGGAGACCTGGGCGGCCTCGGCAATGTCGCGCGCCAGCTCGGGCGAGCTCGTGGTGAGGTCGATCAGGACCGCACCGGGCTTAGTGCACGCGAGCAGACCGTCACCCGCCAGGTAGAGCTCCTCGACCTCGGAGGGATAACCCACCATGGTAAAGACGACGTCGGCGTTCGCCGCGGCATCTGCCGGCGTATCGGCCCAGACGGCACCGCGCTCGATAAGCGCGGCAGCCTTGGACTTGGTGCGGTTGTTGACCGTGACGGGATAGCCAGCGTCCAGAATGTGGCCGGCGATGGGGGCACCCATAATTCCGGTGCCGATAAATGCGACAGAGAGCTTGTTTGCCATGAAACCTTTCCTTTTGGGTTGGGTGTTATTACCAGGTTGAATACTCGGTGCCAGCGTTTGGGCTGTGAGTCGAGGGCGATTACGGACGCATCGCTTGCCTACTGCCCGCGCACGCGGCGAGCGATGCGGTCGGAAAGCGAGGCTTTCTCGGCGCGGTTCTTACCCCAAAACGCAAGTGCCACCATGCCGGGGCCCACGTGCGAGCCGATGGTGGGACCCACGGAGCTGCGAATGATCGTGACGTCGGCGCAACCCTCCTCCTTGCGGATGGCAGCTTCGAGCCAGTCACCGTCCTTTTCGGCATCGGCAGTCATAATGGCGATGGGCATGGTGCGGTCGGGCACGTAGTTCTCGCGGAACGACTTGAGGATGGACTTGAGCGCCTTCTTGCGGCCGCGGTTGACGCCGATCAGCGACAGCGAGCCGGCAAGGTCGTAGGAGAGCTCGGGCTTGACATCGAGCTTTGCCGTGAGCTGCGCCGCCGCGGGCGGAATGCGGCCGCCGGCAGCCAGTGCGTCGAAGTTCTCGAGCGTAAAGTAGCCGTGCACGTAGGTCTTTGCCTCGTTTGCCCAATCGACCAGCTGCTTGGCGGTCAGTCCCGCCGAACGCTGACGCACGGCCTCGAGCGCCAAGAGCGCGCCGGTCGCGCAGGGCAGAGCGTTGTCGACCACGTAGAGCTCAAAGTTGGGATACTCGGCACGCACGGCATCTGCCGCCTGGCACGCGGAGTTGTAGCTCGACGACAGTGCCGAGGTAAAGCACAGGTAGACCGTGGGCGTGCCCTCTTTGGCGCACTCGGTAAAGAACTCGATATAGCGACCGAGCGACACAGCCGAGGTGGACACGCGGGCGCCGGCGCGCATGCGGTCGTAGAACTCCTTAGGGCTCATGCTCGACCAGATGTCGTCCGTGCGCTCCTCGCCATCGATAATGAAGGGGAAACCCAGGATATCGACATCAAGGTTCGCGGCGACCTCGGGACTAAAGTCGCAGCAGGTATCGACGACGATGCGGCAACGGTCCGAATGGCCGGTAGATGCAGCCTTGTCCATCAAAGCGACTCCTTACGTAAAAAGGCGGCCACCCGCATGGGATGGCCGCCAACCGTTAACTCATGCAAGTTAACGTATTTTACTCGTCAAGTGTTTCGATGCGGGGCTTGATGATGCCATATCCACCATTCTTACGGTGATACACCACATTGATGAGGCCAGTCGTCGCGTTCTCGAACACGTAGAAGTCGTGGCCGAGCAGATCGGTCTGCACCAGCGCCTGCTCCTCAGTCATCGGGGTGACGTCGATAACCTTCTCGCGGACGAGCAGGTCGTCCTCCTCCTCGGGCAGCAGCAGGTCGGCCAGATCCTCGACGCGCTCGACCGGCGCGACATCCGCGGCGCTGGCACCGCCCTGGCGGTTGTCCACGACCTTGGTCTTGAACTTGCGCAGCTGGCGGGTGACCTTATCGGCGGAGAGGTCGATGGCGGCGTACATATCTGCACCGTGCTCGGCAACGCGAATCACCGAACCGCGGGCACGAACCGTGACCTCGACGATTGCCGGGTTGGGGTTCGAGGGGTTCTTCTCATAGCGAAGTACAACGTCGACCGTCATGGGCTCGATATCGAAAACCTTGAGCGCCTCGCCGATCTTCTCATCCACATGCGCACGCAGAGCATCGGTTACCGTCGTCTTGCGTCCAGAAACCTTGATATCCATACGTGGCTCCAATCTGCCTCGGGGACTTACCGTACTGGCTATGTACCCATTGCCGTGTATTTAATCACGCGGATTCCTAAAGACCCGAATAACGATTGCTTGATACCGCATACCGAAGTCTCGCACTTTTCTGTGGCAAAGTGCGCTATAGGAGGGAGCCGACAGATTTGTATTTGGTCCCGAAAATTAGCTTTGACCTGCTGGTTTTATAGGGATGAAAAAGCCGGACTCCCCTATTGGAGAAGCCCGGCAGTGCGTGTTGAAACCGTGAAAAGGTGTCCTTTCCAACGTATAGGAGACACCACCCCTAGCAATAACTAGCTATTGAGTTTGTTAATGTCGTCGTCGGTGATGGTGCCTTCCTGGCTGGACGATTTGTCCTCGGAGGATGCGGTCTCATTGTTGGAATCGGAGGACTCGCTGCCGGACGACGTGGTCTCACTGGACTCAGAGTCGCCCGGTTGCACGTTAGCGCCCGAAACCGTCTTAGTGGTGAGGTCGTAGGGCATCGTGCCATACCAGACGCAGTGGACTGCCTCGAGCGTACCGTCGACCGTGATGCCGTCGAGGGCATCGCTCACGGCACGGCACAGTTCGTCATTGGACGAGAGGCCCGCAACACCGAGCGTCGAGGGCGCCTCGAGCGCACCGACATAGGAGATCTCGCTCATCAGACGTGCAAGGTAGCCGCCGGCCGTGGAGTCGCAGATCACATAGTCGACCTCGCCGGACTCGAGCGCCTCAAAGCACTCGTTGATGTTGGAGAAGGTCTTTTGGTTGGCCGTGATGCTCTGCTTGGCGAGCGCTTCCTGCGAGGCCGAGGAGGTCTGAACGCCCAGGGTAGCGGTGTTAAGCGTTTCGGTGGAAACGCTCAGCGACTCGCCGTCACTGCTCTTGCCGAATACGGCGGGAGCGTCGTACAGACAGGTGCCAAGCGAGCTGATATCGCCGTCCGTAGACCTGACGTCGCCAATGAAGATATCGGCCTTTTTGTCGCCGAGCGCGGAACCTGCCGAGGACGCATCGACAAAGGCGACCTTAAGGCCCATGCGGCTTGCGAGGGCGCGGGCGGCGTCGACCGCATATCCCGTGAGCTCGCCGTCGGCGCCCTGCATGGCCTGCGGCGCATCGGAAGTATCGAGGGCAACCGTCAGGGTTCCGGGAGTGACCAGGGCATCGTCCGACACCGCCGGCGTGACCGTCTCGTACTCGATCTGGTCGATCGTGGGAGTCGTGAACGTAGACAGAGGGTTGAACGCGCATCCGCTCAGGCCCAAAACGGCAATGACCGCTGCGGTCCCAGCACCTAACCGAGCCGCGTGCATCAAGCTGCCCCTCACCATGTCCACTACCCTGCCTTCTGTGTCGTATACAATCCGTGCGTTGCGCGGAATATCAGGTTGTTCCCACCAGCTGACCTGGTATTTGACCCCACACTTGCGCACCGGGGTGTTTGCTCGGGAGGCCGCAGCCACCTTCACGACTGACCCGCTCGCCCGCGAGGCGGTATTGCCCCAAAGAAAGTAGAACGGACGGTGCGGCTTACATCTAGGACGCGCCATGATCGCGCCGCGCGCACGCGGTCGCTTACGTGGATCCCTTTGACCGCGTCTGTCTTGGACTAGGACGGGCATTTCGTCCGTCCGCAACCACAGCCTGGTAGGAACGAAGCGCATTATAGCTAAGTTCAAGCTAAAGTTTAAGGTTAAGGGCGTCATTCGCATCGTGCGCACAGATTTTGCAGGTCAGGACGGGCCGCACGTGCTCTGATTGAGCCCGTCGCTCCCCTATGGAAAGCCCCAACACACCCGTCTTAGGGCGCCGTGGCCAAAAAATAGCAAATATGAGTACTGTTACCAATTTAGTAGCAGGAGTTTTTGGCTCTGCAAGCTGTTTTCACGCTCTATAACGTCAGATTGATGCCAGGATATTCCACATTTGTTTAATAGCTTTCTAATTTACCCCATCTTCCAGTCCCAAAATCCCTGATTTTGCTGTTACTGAATTTGTAGCAGTACTCATATTTGCTATATTTTGGCCAGAGCATATATCCAACCCCCTGTTTCAGAGCATTGTTAGGCGGGTTTAAGCCCAAAACACGCCCGCAGCGTGTTAAGCAGCGCCTCTTGCTTTTTCCTGCGGGCATCGACACGATTCCGGTACCGCTTTCGCATGCGCTGGTGGATGCGCCATGCGAGCGCCTCCATTGCCTCCATGTCGCAAAGCATCTCGTTATTGACCGTCGCGACCTCGATTCCCATAGTAATCAAGCCCGTGTTGCGTTTTTCATCATGGATACGTCCCCTCCGGGTGGAATGACCCAGCTCACCGTTGTATTCCAGGTCAAACCGGGCTGCTTCCTGATACGCATCGCAAACTGCATGCGGCATCCCCGAGATTGCCTGCGCGCGGTCATCGAACTCAATCTTGTATCGGTCTTAAAGGGACCGCAGGCAAATCCGCCACAGGAAAACCGAAGCGAAAACATGGCGAGCATGATGCATTCCATGGGCGAGCGCAGGTTTTCTGACAGATAGGGACACAGCCGCCGCAGCTGTTTGGCCACATTCCCCTTGCATGCAGCAAGGTAATCTGCCAGGCGATCGGGCGTCAGCACCGGCTCGACTTCAAAGTAGCCCACGTCTGCCGGTTGGTCCTTGTCCTTTGCAAGTCTATTCGCAACAGGCGAGGTGTAAGGAGGCAGATACTTCCCGTGATCGCTCAGTGAAATCTTGGAACACAGTTCCTGGGCCAGAGCAAACGCCTGGATACAGCCGACCTCGCGGGCAACGGCAACACAAAGGGCCTCAGGAGATAGGCTGTACACCCCCGGTTCTACCTCTAGAATCGAGCCGGCGGGCAACCCGGAGCATACGGACCAGCCCACGCCAGGCATGCGGCGGCGCTGCGCCGCAGATCCCACCAGCAAGCAAAGATCTTCTTGCACCTCGCCGCTTGCGGCCCCAATCCGCACCAAGTCGGGAAGATAGATGTCCTCAGTCGAGGGCGACGACGTGCGCAGCACACGGCGCTCTTCATCGGGATCGAGGTCCCTCCAGCTGATGTAACCCATTTGTCGGCGCTCGGCGCGCATCATGCGTAGCGCCGAGGCGCCGGTCAGAATTATGGAGGCCGCTAGCTGTTCGCCTGTCGGGTCGTCGCACCGCTCAATCTTCACTGCCACAAAACCACCCCTACCAAACGCGTGCGATAGCGAGGCCATCAACGGCCGCGGCACCGGCGCGCTTGAGTTCCGCCGAAGCCGCGGCCATCGTCGCGCCCGTGGTGATAACGTCATCGATAAGCAGCAGGCGGCGGCCGTGCACGTCCTCAACCGTCTCGTACATGCCTTGGGCACGCTCGCGGCGCTCCTCACGACCGAGTTCGCGCTGGTCGCCATGCCCGTACTTGACGAGAGCATCGAGCAGGGGAACACCCGACAGCTCGCAAAATGGGCGCGCAATAGCCTCCATATGATCAAAACCACGCCGCCGAAACGCTGCCGCCGTCGCAGGCACAAACACCACCGCATCCGCACCGGACAGCACACCTCCGTAGCGATCGGGCGCTACGACCTGGGCATGCAGGGCGGTGTCGTAGAGCAGCTCCGCCAGATACGGAGCCAGACGTTGCTCACCCGCATCCTTGTACGCTTTAATGATGCGCGGCAGCGGATGCGCATAGACGGCGCACGCCAGGCAGCGGTCGAGCGCCTCCGCCATTGCCGAGGACGTGCCCTCAACCGAACACTCAGTGCACAGCAAATCCCCAAACGGGGCGCCGCATCGGGTGCAGCTATGACACGGGTCGATGAGCGTGAGCGCAGCCAGACAGTCTTGGCAAATAAGCGCACCGGCGCGCTCGCAGCCGGCACATCGTGTTGGCGACAATGCCTCGAGCGCCTCGTGTGCCACCCGCTCGGCAAACGGTAGCAATTCGTCCGCAAACGGTAGGGCACCGGCACCCTGCAGACGGCTCAATATGTTCAGATGGCTCTTCAAGACACAACCCTCCCTACGCTCGGTCGCAGGGAGGGTTGTTGATTCGGCGCTATGATACCCCGATGCGCTCGGGGCAAGGCGGGCTAAATCCGCTCGCGGGCGTTATTCGCCGGCAGGCGGTTGCGGTGCGGACGAGGTGTGGGTCGAGCCTTCACCACCGTCCTGGCGCGGCTTGCGGGAGCGACGGCGACGGCGACGCTTTTGACCCTGGTCGGTCGAACCCTCGCCACCGCGATCCTCACGCGGTTCGCGCTCGTCGCGAGTACCGCCGCGCGAAGCCTTGACGGCAGCTCCTCCGCCGTCTCCAGGGCGACGGTGCGTGACCTTGACTTCACCGTCCGAAACCTGATCGGCCACGGAGGGCACCGAGGGCTTTTGCTGCGTGCCCGAGGAATGGCGACGGCGCGGACGCGGCGCGCGCTCCTCCTCGCCACGCGGCTTGCCAGCCTTGTCGGCAGGCGCGTCGGAGGCCCAGGCGCCCTTGGGAGCGGCACCGGCCTCGCGAGCAGCTGCGGCGCGGAAGGCGTCCTCGCGCTCCTCGCTCGACAGGTGACGGCGACGACGGCGCGTGGGGTTCATGCCACCGCCACGGTTTTGCAGCTGGGGCTGCTGAGCCTCGCGCTCGCGGGAAGCGTTCTTACCCGCGGCCTCGCCATTGTCGACGGACGCCGTGCGCTTGCGGCGGCGACGACCATCGACCGCCCCCTCGGCCTCGGGCGTCTCGGCCTTGCCGCGGCCCTTTCCGCGGCCACGGCCCTCGGCCTGGCCCTGAGCGGCACGAGCATCGGATTCGGCATCGCGACGGCGGCGCTTGGGCATCGACGTGCCGGCCAGACGGTCGGCGCTCGACAGGCCATCGCCCACATCGACGCCGTTTTCGCGATCGAGCTCCATGAGCGCCAGGCGCATCTCGGGCGACTCGATGCGCTCGAGCACGTCACGCGTCACGCAGTCGGGGCGGCAGTTGCAGCCCTGCTCCGCGGCCTTCTTTTTGCAGCCCTCCGAGCACGTCATATCGGCCAGGTTGACCTTAAAGACTTTGCCGTTCTCCAGGCGCAGCACCAACTGCTCACGCGGCGTGTCATATTCCTGGATACGCGCCTTGCCGAGCGGCGTATCAATGAGCGTCTTCTTTTTGGGCGCACGGCTCTTAAAGTCCTTGTACGCCTCGAACTCATAGCGCAGGCAGCACATCAGGCGGCCGCACACACCGCTGATCTTGGACGAGTTGAGCGGCAGGTCCTGCTCTTTTGCCATGCGGATCGAGACGGGCTCAAACTGTCCGCCAAAGCGCGTGCAGCAGAGCTCCTGTCCGCATTGGGCATAGCCGCCCACCAGGCGGGTCTCGTCGCGCACGCCAATCTGGCGCATGTCGACACGAATGTGCAGCGTCGAGGACAGGTCCTTGACGAGCTGACGAAAATCGACGCGCTCCTCGGCCGCAAAGTAGAACACGGCCTTCTCGCCGCCAAACAGGTACTCGACGCCGACCGGTTTCATCTCGAGGTCGAGCTCTTTGACCAGACGGCGGAAATCGACCATCGCCTCGTCGCCCTGGATGGCCAGGTCGTCGGCAAGCTGCAGGTCGATGTCGCTCGCCACGCGCAGCACGGGCTTGAGCGGCTGGCCGATCTCGTCCTGCGGCACCTCGAAGGGATCAGCCGTAACCAGGCCAATCTCAGTTCCGCGCTCAGTGGAGCAAATGGCATAATCGGCCTCGAGGATATCCAGATCCTGCGGGTCGAACCACAGGTCGCGCGAGGCGTAGGTAAACTTAACGGGTACGACTAACGGCATTTCAGTGCCTTCCTGATATCGAACAGCATGACCTCGATGGCCAGCTGGGGAGTAACGTTTCTGGCGATGTTGCGCTCGGCGGTCGCGACCGCCTCGAGCGCCCGCGTGGCACCCGCAACATTGGTCGCGGCGGCAAGCCGACCGATCGTGTCACGCACGTCTTCGTTCACCACGTCGGCCGCCTCGTCCTGAAGTGTCAGCAGCACGTCGCGCATGAGCGTCCGCGCGCTCGCCAGCGCTTCCATGATACCCGAACGCTCGCGCGCGTTGAGTTCGCGCTTGTTGCGGTCCTCAAGCTGCTTCAATGCTCCACGCGACAGGTAGTCGGCGTTTTGCTCGAGCACCTTTTCCTGCGTGGACTTGACCTCGGCGAGCGGAGCCTTAACGGCGACGATGAGCGACTTGGCGCGACTGAGCACGTCGGCCTCGTCGGCGGCAATGAGTGAGTCGATGGCACGGACCATCTGACGGCGGGCGTCCTGGCGCTCGGCACTCTTAAGGAACTCGATGCCGCGCGTGGGGCTCCCCGCCACGGCGACCGCCATGCGACAGCGTGCGAGATCCTGGCCCGTCGCGCGACTCACGGCCTGCGCGGCCGCGGCGGGCGACACCAGCCGAAACGGCACGCACTGACAGCGGCTCACGATGGTGGGCAGCATCACGTCTGCCGAGGTGCCCAGCAAGATGAACATGACGCCCTCGGGCGGCTCCTCGAGTGTTTTGAGCAGTGCGTTGGCGGTGTTAGCACGCAGCTGCTCGGCACGGTCGATGATGTAGACCTTGGCCTTGGCACGGATGGGCGCCAGCGGCACGTCATCGAGCAGCTCGCGGGTCTGGGCAATGAGGTAGCCCGTGGCGCTCTCGGGCGTGTAATAGTGCACGTCGGGATGCGTATGCCGAGCAACGCGTACGCAGCTGTCGCATGCGCCGCAGCCGTCCTGCTCGCACAGGAAGGCTTGGGCGAGCGCCCATGCGGCATCGAGCTTGCCGGCGCCGGGAGCGCCCAAAAACAGGTAGGCGTGCGATGCGCGGCCGCTGGCGACGGCGTTGGTCAAAAAGTCGCGCACGCGCTGTTGGGTGTCGAGCTTGGCCAGCAGGCTTGCCTGAGCGGGGGCCATGTTACTCGGCCTCCTGGGCAAGCGCGGCGGCGACGGCGTCTTGCGGAATGTCGAGACCGTACGCGCGAACCTGCTCGACCGTCTTCGCAAAGACTTCCTCTATGGTCGCGGTGGCGTCGATGAGCTTTACGCGATTTGGTTCCTCGGCGGCAATGGCGCTAAACCCCTCGTAAACACGCTCCTGAAATGCCATGCCTTTTGCCTCCATGCGATCTGCCGCGCCACGGGCTGCCATGCGTAGCGCCGCCTGCTCGGGCGTGATGTGGTAGACGAGCGTGAGCGCCGGGTGTGTTCCCGCGACAGCCAGGTTATTGGCATCGCACACTATCTGGCGATCGAGGCCGTCGGCAAATGCCTGGTAGCAGGTCGTGGAATCGTAGAAGCGGTCGCACAGGACCACCTTGCCGGCCGCAAGGGCGGGCGCGATGACCTCGTGCACCAACTGAGCGCGTGCCGCCTCGTAGAGCAGCAACTCGCAGGTGTCGCCCATCGCCGTATTGGCAGGGTCGAGCAGCAGAGCACGGATCTTTTCGCTGATGGCGGTACCGCCCGGCTCGCGCAGGCTCACAACCTGGTAGCCAGCGAGCTCGAGCGCACGGGCAAGCAGGCGCGCCTGCGTAGATTTACCGGCGCCATCGACACCCTCGAGCGTAATGAAGCTATGTTGAGCGGGCTCAAAAGCCATGGGCGCAGCCCCTTCCTACAAGGCGCGTAAATGCAGATATATATCAACCAAGCCATGATACCCCAGTGCTCGGTGCGTCCCCAATGGCTAAAGGTGCCTTTCCAAAGTTGCGGTGAAATAGGGACTGATTGAAGCTCTGAGACCGCCAAACAGTCCCTATTTCACCGCAACTTATGATGGGGAATTTTGGACGCTGGGTATAATCGTCGTATTGCATTGAAATGTGGCGAAAGGAGTGGCAATGTCTCGGTATTGCGCCTCGTGCGGCAAGCTTCTTGCAGATAATGCCAAGTTCTGCACCTCGTGCGGTGCACCCGTTGAGCAAACAACCGCGAGCGATAGCCAGCCCGCTTTTGAGCAGACCGGCTCCCTTGATGCGCCGCAAGCCAAGGCGGACGACCCCCTCGCCTATCGCCCCGACCCCGCCGCAAGCCCCGCGGCCGTCGAGACCACGCAGCGCATACCCATCGCGAGCGGCTCGCCCCAACAGCAGCCGGCTCCCGCATACGCGCCCGCTTCGCCACAGACCCCCGCTCCCAAAAAGAGCGGCGCCGGGCCGCTTATCGCCGTTATCGTTGTGCTGGTGGCGATCATCATCGCCCTGGTCGTTTTCTTTGTGATCAAGCCTTTCGACAGCGCCGCCACGCAGACGACTGCCGAGGTAGCTAAGCTGCACCATGACGTCGACGACGATGACCTAAAGCCTCTCGGCGATCCCAACAGCCTGTACGACGATGATGACGATGACGACGAGGATGGCGGCGAAGCAACGCTCTCCGAGCAGAACCTCTACCGTCGCCTGAGCGAATACTACGACTTGCTCGAAGACCTCGACAACTACGTCCGTGGCTGCGCGCAGAACTTCAACGGCAGCTATCTGGAAGAGGATCGGACCACCCGTCAAAATCTCGCCGACGTCGCCGAGCGCACAGAGGACACCATCGAGCAGTATTACGACATCGTCGAGGACCTAGACGTCCCGACGAGCTCCAAGAACTATAGCTCCTGGAAGGACATCATCGCCCTGTACGACGACCTGGATCACCGCATTGACGCAATCTGTGATGCCTGGGAGATCAGCCTGAAATACGCCAAGCCTGCGGACCACAAGAATGAGATCGTGGCGCCGCTGTCGCGCGACAACGTGGCGGGCACCAATGACAATAAGTATCGCCTAGACTTTGAGGAGCGCTGTCCCGGCGCCAAACCCGTCGAAGTGAACTAGCGCTTTGTCGTTCCCGAGCCGGCAGTTAGGGACGTTCCTAAACTGCCGGCAGAAAAGGAACATCCCTAACTGCCGGTCAAAAAAACGAGCGAGGATCGTGGGGTCCTCGCTCGTTTTTTAGGCAATGTTTCGACCGCGCCGTTACTTGTCGGAGGCTACTTTCTTGGCAGTCGACTTCTTCGCGGTCGTCTTCTTGGCGGCAGTGGCTTTCTTAGCCGTCGTCTTCTTGGCCGCCGTCGTCTTCTTGGCCGTGCTCGCCTTAGTCGTGGTCTTGCGGCCGCGGGCGGGCTTCTTCTCCTTGGTCGGGCAGTCCATGTTGACGCAGATACGCCACGGGCCGCGCGCCGTGTTGACCACCACGATGGGGGCGCCGCACTCGGGGCAGGTCTCACCCGTCGCCTCGAGCTTACCGCGCGCCGGCAGAGGATAGCTCACGCCGCAGTCATCGTAGTTGGTGCAGCGGATAAAGCGCTTGCCGCTCTTCTCACTCTTGTGCGCGATCAGGTCGCCATGACGTCCGGCCTCGGCACACACCTTGCACTCGCCCACCTTAAGGTCGGGCTCGTAGTTGGTGGGGCACGTGGGGTTCACGCAGATCTCGAAAGCCTTCTGACGGAACGGCTGGCATTTAATGCGCGGCGCGCCGCACTCGGGGCACACGGCCGCCTCGCCCTCGAGCGGACTCACCTTGACGCCGCTCGGCACCGGATAGGTCACATCGCAGTCGGGCCAGCCCATGCAGCCAATGAAGCTGCCACGGGTCTTGGCGCTCGTCTTCATAACCAGGTCCTTGCCGCACTTGGGGCAAGCTCCCACGCGCGCATCGGCCGTGACGGCGTCGCTGATGGCGTCGCCCAGCTCCTGCGTGTGCTTGAGCAGCTCGTCGAGCACGCCAGCCAGCAGCGCGCGCGAGTGCATCACGACATGCTCTTCGGTATCCTCGCCGCGCTCCACACGGGTCATGTCGCCGTCGAGCTCGCTGGTCATATCGGGGCTCGTGATGCGCGGGGCAAACTGCGACAGCGCATCGATGATGGCGATACCCAGCTGGCTCGGCTCAACGGGATCATTTTTGAGATAGCGCACGGCGTACAGGCGCTCGATGATGCTCGCGCGCGTGGACTTGGTGCCCAGGCCGCGCTTCTCCATCTCCTGCACGAGCTTGCCCTGGCTGTAGCGCGCGGGCGGCTCGGTCTGCTTGGCCTCGAGCTTAATGTCGAATACGTCGACCGTATCGCCCTGCTCAAGCGGCGGCATCTGCTCGTCGCGTTTAAGGCCATACGGGTAGGCCTCGCGGAAACCCGGGGTCACGAGCACATCGCCCGAAGCCACGAACGGCTCACCGTTCACATCGAGCTCGAGCTTGGTGTTCTCGATGGTCGCGGGACCCATGAGCGTCGCCAGGAAGCGGCGGGCGATGAGGTCGTAGAGCTTGCGCTGGCCGCCGTCGAGCGTGGACGGATCGCCCTCGCCCGTGGGATAGATAGGCGGGTGGTCGGTGGTCTCGACTTTGCCGCGCGTGGGCTTCATGGGACCAGCGAGTACCTTTTTGCACACGGGCGCCAGCGCCGGGTTGATCTTTGCCAGGTCACTCACCACGGCGCCCAAATCGAGCGTCGCGGGATACACGGTGTTGTCGACGCGCGGGTAGCTGATAAGGCCCGCCATGTAGAGGGACTCGGCGATGCGCATGGTACGCGCAGGCGAGATGCCCTCAGCAGCGGCGGCGGCCTGCAGCGAGGTGGTCGCAAACGGCGTGGGCGGCTGCTGCTTGCGGGAGCGCTTGGTCACCGCGGCGACGGTTGCCGTCGCGACGCCGTCAACATGGCCGTACGCCGTCTCAGCAGCATCCTTGTCGGTAAAGCGCGCCGTCTTGTGCGCGATCTTAAAGCGATCGTCCTCGGCAGCACCCTGTGCGGCGCCCATGCCGCGGATCTGCCAATAGTCCTCGGGCACAAACGCCATGCGCTCGCGTTCGCGCTCGACCACCAGGGCAAGCGTCGGCGTCTGCACACGGCCGGCGGAACGCACGTTGCCAAAGCCGCCAAACTTGGCGAGCGTCAGGTAGCGCGTGAGCACCGCACCCCAAATGAGGTCGATGTGCTGACGGCTCTCGCCGGCGTCGGCCAGGTTCTGGTCGAGCGAGACAAGGTTATCGAAGGCCTGCGTGATCTCGGCCTTGGTAAACGAAGAATACTGGGCGCGGGCGACCGGCAAGTCGGGCGCCACCTCGCGCACCTTGTTGAGGGCGTCCGAACCGATCAGCTCACCCTCGCGATCGAAGTCCGTGGCGATGATGACACTGTCGGACTTTTTGGCGAGGTTCTTAAGCGAGCGGATGAGTTCCTTCTCGGCCGGCAGCTTAATGACGGGTGCCCAGGTGAGATACGGCAGACTCTCGAGCTTCCAGCCCTTGATAGAGATGCCGTCGGCAAGAAACGGCTTGCGCTTGGTGTCGTAGGGCGGGCGTGCCAGGCCATCGGGCATGTCGGCCGGCAGCATCTCGCCGTCCTCGGTAACCGAATACCAGCCCAGCTTTTTATCGAACAGCACGCTGTCGCAAAAATCGGGCGCAAGGATGTGACCGGCAAGGCCGATGGTCACGCACTCCTCGCCCTTCCACTCAAAACGGTAGATGGCGGTGTTGTACACCTTGTCCTTTTTGGGTTTGCCCGTGGACAGACGCTCGGCAATCTGACGCGCGGCGTCGTTTTTCTCTGCGATGATGAGCTTCAAAAGAGGCTCCTATCTCGTGTCTCTGCGGCTACGCCCGCCCGTATGGCGGCCGATTTACGCCCTTGCTTGCTCGATCTGCCCGATGAGCCAATCGCACCAGGCATCCATGCCCTCGCCCTTGCGCGCGCTCACGGCAAACCGCGGCGCCTGCGGATTGAGGTCATCGAGTGTCTTAGTATACCTATCCATGTCAAAATCGAAAGCCGGAGCCACGTCGACCTTGTTGAGCAGCTGCGCGCCGGCGTGTTGGAAGATGCCCGGGTACTTGATGGGCTTATCGTCGCCCTCGGGCACCGAGAGGATCATGATGGACAGGTTCTCGCCCAGGTCGAAGTCGACCGGGCAGACTAGGTTGCCCACATTTTCGATAAAGATGACGTCGATGTTCTCCAGACCGACGGCCTGGTCGAACGCGTCAACGGCCTCCATGATCATGTTGCCCTCGAGGTGGCACAGGCCGCCCGTGTTGATCTGGATGGCGGGCATGCCGGCTTCCTTCATGGTGATGGCGTCGACATCCGAGGCGATATCGCCCTCGATGACGGCACAGCGCAGGCCGGCCTTGTCACGCAGGCGCTCGTTGGTGCCCAGGATCGTGGTGGTCTTGCCCGAACCGGGGCTCGACAAGACGTTGATCACATAGGTGTTTGTCTCATTAAATCGCTGACGCAGCTGATCTGCCAGGCGCTCGTTGCGCGACAGAATCGGCGACGCGATATCAATCGTTTTCTCAGCCATACTTAGCGCTCCTTACTTTGGCCCCTTTATACCCCATCACCAGATGGCTAGCGGGCTAATCGTCGGGGGTTTCGATTTCGATACTCGCGATATCGAGCTCGCGGCCGTGCAGTAGGCGCACGTTGGCACCACCACACTGGGGACAGCGACAGTGGAAGCGATCGTGGTCGAAGACCTCGCCGCAGTCCAGGCATTCACTTTGTGGGTGAATCTCCTCAACCGCGAGCTCGCAGCCCCGCGTGAGCGGGTCCTCATCGCGAAATGTCTCCCACGCAAAGTCGAGCGCCTCGCGCACAACTTCGGTCATATCCCCGATACGCAGCGTTACCAAAACGGCGCGCGAGGCCCCCGCCCCACGCGCCGCGCGAATCACTGTATCGAGTATGCCGTTGACAATGCCAACCTCGTGCATACCGATTTACTCCTCGTCGTCCTCATCGTCCGAGAACAGGTCCAGACGGCTCACAAACAAGCCCTCCTTGCCCTCGCGCGCGGTAATGACCACGCGGGCAATGGCGAGCGAAATCTCGTAGAGCGAGAGCAGGGCACCATACATGAGGCCCAGCGTAACGGGCGAGCCGTCGGGCGTAATCACAGCCGAGCCCACAAGCAGGCCCACGTACACGTAGCGCCAGGCGCCGCGGAAGGCCGCGTAGGACACGATGTGGAAGACGGACAGGTAGAAGATGATGAGCGGCAGCTCAAACGCCACGCCAAAGCCGATCATAAAGAGCAGCTCCATGTTGACGTAGTTCTCCAGGTCGGGCAGCGCCGTGGCGACGGCCGAGGTCTCGCCGATAAGCCACTCAAAGCCCGCCGGGATGATGATGAAATAGCAGAAGATGGCGCCCAGGAAGAACAGCACCGTCGAGGCGAGCACCGTGGGCACGACCCATTTGCGCTCGTTGGGACGCAGTGCCGGCAGGAAAAACGCCAAGATCTGCCAGATGATCATGGGCGTGCACATGACAACGGCCATCTTGATGGCCAGCGAAAAGCGCAGACCAAAGCCGCCGAGCGTGGTGGTGATGTAAAACTTACCGTCCGGCACAAAGGAGCGGATGGGGTCTTCCAGGATATCGAGTACCACGGGCGTGGCGAAATACAGCACGATGGCGGCGGCAAAGACTGACACAACCACGATGGTCAGGCGGCGACGGAGCTCTCCCAGGTGATCGAAGAGCGGCATACGCGCAGGTCCGATAGGCATTACTCATCGCCTCCCTTCGGGGCATCAGCGGCAGCGGCGTCGTCCTCGGCCTCGAGCTCGCGAGCGAGCTGGTCGACGACGGCCTTGCGCTTGCGGGGACGACGGGCGTAGAGGTCAGCCGTCGTGGGCTCTGCCGGCTCGGGCTCGGACTCGGGCTCTGCAGCAGGCTCGGGCTCGACGGTGGCAGTGGCAGGCTCGGCCTCGGTGGACTCGGCGCCCTCGGCCTCCTCAGCAGCACCTTCGCCCTCAGCAGCACCCTCGCTTGCGGCCTTCTCGGCAGCAAGGCGGGCACGGCGCTCGGCAAAGGTCTCCTTCTTTGCAGGCGCAGCTGTCTCGACGGCATCCTCGTCTGCATCGGAATCGTCATCGACGGCAGTCTTCTTGGGCTTGACCGGGGCCGACGCGGCCTCGCTCACCGGATCGATAATCTCGGACTGAACAACGGCCGTCATCTTTTCCTGCGTCTCGCGGAACTGACGGATGGCACGGCCGATCGTACGGCCCATCTGTGGGAGCTTATCCGGGCCAAACAGCAAAAAGCCGAAGACCACGATGATCGCGAGCTCACCCTCTCCAATACCAAACACACATACCTCCAAGGCTCGATGTGAGTCGAGCCCGCACCGCGCCATTCGGCCGGAACTCGTCTATTCATTCGGTCAAGTATAGCGCCCGGACGCCAAAACGTCCGAGCGCATCACAAACATATGCCAAACGGCACGCCCTTTTGGGGCAAAGATTATGCAGCGGTGATCGAAATCTCCTGGTCGACACCCAACAGCTGGACCACGCGCATCACCGGGGGCTGCACATTGGTGCAGCTAAAGCGCTTGCCGTGATCGACCGCGTGGTGCGCGGCGCCCACGAGCACGCCAATGCCCGTCGAATCGATGTAGCTCACCTGGGCAAAATCGAGCTCAACGGCCTCGGTGGGCTGCTCGAGCGCCAGGTCGATGGCATTGCGCAGGCTATCGGCGTTAGAGATATCGATCTCGCCGGTTACCTTAATGGTGTAGAGCTCTGGCGTGGGGTTGGTGGAAATACCCAAATCCATGTATATGCTCCTTTACGTATCGAAGGTGCGGATAGTACGGGAAGCCGCGCGTTAGGCGCGCTCGGCACGCGCGAGCTCGGCAGCGACAAGCTTAACGGCCAGCACCAGCACATCGAGCGCGGCCTCCAGGTCCTCGACCGTGGGATAGCTCGGCGCGATGCGGATGTTGGTATCGTGCGGGTCCTTGCCAAAAAAAAAGGTAGCAGCGGCCGGCGTGAGCTTGACGCCCAGGTCGGCGCAAAGCGCGGCGACCTTTTGAGCCGAGCCCTCGGGACCATCGAAGCTTACAAAGTAGCCGCCGCGGGGGTGCGTCCAGGTGGCGCAGCCCGTGTCGCCCAAGCCCTCGGTGAGCTTGCGCTCGACGGCCTCAAAGCGCGGGCGCAAGAACTCGGCATGCTTTTTCATGTGCTCCTTGACCGCCTCGATGGTGGGAAGGAAGCGCACGTGACGCAGCTGGTTGAGCTTGTCGGCGCTGATGAGGCCGGCCTTCAGGCGCTTGGAGAACTCGGCGATGACCGCGGGGCTCGCACCGATAAAGCCGATACCGGCGCCCGGGAAGGTGATCTTGGACGTCGAGGCAAATGCCACCACGCGGTCCTCGGTGCCCGCCGCGCGAGCGAGGTCAAAGATGTTTGCGAGCTCGTCGGTCTCGTCGTACAGGTCGTGCACGCAGTAGGCGTTGTCCCAGAAGATGCGGAAATCGGGTGCGGCCGTGGGCATCTCAACCAGGCGACGCACGGTGTCCTCGCTAAAGGTGATGCCCGTGGGGTTGGAATACTTGGGCACGCACCAGATGCCCTTGATGGAGTCGTCGGCGGCAACCAGGCGCTCGACCTCGTCCATGTCGGGGCCGTTGTCGGTCATCGCGACGGGGACATTCTCGATACCCAAGTCGGCGGTGATGCCAAAGTGGCGATCGTAGCCGGGAACCGGGCACAGGAACTTGACCTTCTTGCCGTCATGCGCGGCCTCGTAAGCCTCCCAAGGCTCGCTGCCGCACGAGCCGCAACGCCAGAACATGCCGGCGATATCGTGCTCGATCAAAAGGCTCGACGAACCCAGTACGAGCGTCTGCTCGGCGGGGCAACCCAGGAACTCCCCCGCCAGCTTGCGTGCCGAGGGAATGCCCTCAAAGCAACCGTAGTTGGAGCAGTCGACGTTACCGTCGTGCAGATCGGCATCGGCATTGAGGATATCGAGCATGGGTCGAGAAATGTCCACCTGGGAGGGCGACGGCTTGCCGCGGGCCATGTCGAGCGCCAGGCCCTTGGCCTTGACCTCGGCGACCTCGGCTTTGAGCGCCTCGATGGCGGCATCGAGTTCGGTGGCTTCCATCTTCTGGTAGATCGTCTGCATGGGTGCGACCTTTCGCGAAGCGGTACGTTGCAGTTCGTCTAAGTATAGACCGCCACCGCCGCAACGGTATGAAGCCGTGATAGATTAAGTCCATCGCAATGAATTACGAATCGCCACGCATGCCGGCGTGAAGCGCCCAAGGAGGCACTATGGAGTACGGATCGTTCCAGGCCGAGGAATTCGGCGACCTGCAGCGCCTGGTCGGCGGACTGTTTTACGACCGCCACGCCATCGACCGTCTGGATCTGATCGTACAGGCCGAAATCTTGGACCTGGCACCCGATCTCATGGAAATCGTCAACCTGCTACCGCCCGGCTATTACGACCGCCAGTCACTTTGCGACCAGCTCAACTCCGCCTTGGCCGCCCACGGCTGGGGCGCCATCTACGGCACCGTGGAATAAGCCTCGAGGCCGGCGATTTGGCCCGTTTCCCGACCTTGGCGAGGCTTGTTTTAGGGCTTGTGGCCAAAAAAGGGCAAATATGAGTACTGTTACCCTTTTAGTAGCAGCTATTCTTGGTCGAAATCGGCAAAACTCGACTTGAAACTCCCCAATCACCGTCAGCTAGCGCCAAATTGGAAGTCGATGGTCACTCATTAACGTACAGTTCTTATAACTTTGTTCATTATTTTCCGCACCTAAAATGAAACGCCGTTTGTGACAGTACTCACAAACGGCGTTTTTTGACCACTGGCGTGTCTGGCAGGCGGCAAGCACCACCCGAATCCGCATTTTGAACGCGCCCGAATCGGTTCTGGAGCCGGTTTTCGCGCTCTTACTCGTCCTTGGGCGCGGGATGCTTGCAGATCACACTCATGTAGATCATGCCAAGTACGGCCGCAGTGACAGAGCCGGCGAGAATAGCGGCCTTGGCGGCCAGAACCTCAAACTGGGCCGTCGGGAAGGCAAGGCCGCTGATGAGAATCGACATGGTAAAGCCGATGCCGCCCAGAATGCCCACACCGGCAATCATGTGCCAGTTGACATTGCGCGGCAGCTCGGAAATCTTGAGCTTAACCAGGGCAAACGTCATGCCAAAGATTCCGATCGGCTTGCCCAGCAGCATGCCAAAGTACACGCCGAGCGTCACCGGGTCGGTGAGCAGCGTGCTCATGTCCACGCCCACTAGGCGAACCTGTGCGTTCACGAACGCAAAGATCGGCAGAATCACAAAGTTGACCGGCGTGGAGATCAGACGCTCCATGCGGATGAGCGGCGGAGTCACGCGGTGCATGACGCGCTCGACCTTGGTGGTCGAAACGGTAAAGTCATGCTGGCCCAAGATGTGCGCCTCGTCGTCGTAGCGGTCGTCGAGCAGCGGCAGGCACTCGCCCAACCAATCGGTGAGGCTATCGAGCTTGACGCCGCACTTGGCCGGGATGGTAAAGGCCAAGATGACACCAGCAAGCGTGGCATGTACGCCGCTCTTGAACATGCAGAACCACAGCAGCAGACCCAGTACCGAATACGGGGCAAGGCGGTAATGCTGCGTCTTGTTGAGCCACACGAGCGCGCAGGTCACAAGCGCGGCGGCGCCCAACCAAAACGGATTGGGGCTCTGACCGTAGAAGATGGCGATGGCGGCGATGGAGATGAGGTCGTCGGCGATGGCGAGCGTCGAGAAGAACACGCGCACGCCGTTGGGCACGCGATTGCCCAAAAGCGACAGCACGCCCAGCGCAAAGGCAATATCGGTTGCCATGGGAATGGCCCAGCCGTTGTGTGCGCCGGCATGGTTAAAGATCAGGTAGATGCAGGCGGGAACGACGACGCCGCCCACGGCCGCCAGCATGGGAAGCATGGCCTGGCGCGGGTTTTTGAGCTCGCCGACCGTCATCTCATACTTGAGCTCAATGCCCACCAGCAAAAAGAAAATCGCCATGAGGAAGTCGTTGACGAATAGCTCGACGGTGAGACCGGCCGTAAGGTTGCCCAGACCCACATACAGCGGGGTCTCCAAAAAGTGATGGATGGCCTCGTAGGCATCGGTATTGGCGCAAATGACGGCGGCGATGGCGGCGAAGACCATGACGGCGGCGGAAATCGTGCCGTTCTCGGCGATGCGCTCCCAGATGTCGTGGCGCTCAAAACGCTTGCGCTCACGAACGTTGAACAGCTGCTCAGTTGCTGCCATGGGCGGCTCCTTTCACGGGAAAGCTCCCGTCTTAAAAAAGCACGGCCCGCCCAAGTGGCGGCGCCGCGCTCTAACGTATTACGCTTGCATCTAGCCTACCCTGCACGACAAGCACGCAGGCGTGGCCGAAAAGCGGAACCACAGGTTGAACATTATTTGCTCAACGGCACGGGCACGCCTGTCCAAGAGACGACGCGGCGCCGTGCACAAAAAACGACCGGAGCGCGGGGCGTCCGCGGTCCGGTCGTGGCGTTTGGTCAACTAAACCTAGCAGGCGGCCATGATGGGGGCAGCGACCTGCTTCTTACGGGAGAGGACGCCCGGCATCCAGACGCCGTCGTGCTCGTCGGCAATGCCCAGGCCCTTCTGAGCGGCCTCGGTCTCGCCCTCGAGCAGGACCTGCGAGCCCTCCTCCATGATGTCAGTGATGCACAGGACGATGCCGTCGGCACCCTTCTCGGCGGCGTAGGCGCGCATGGCCTCGCGAATCTCGTCGATCATGCCGAGTGCGCGGGTCTTGTCGACAGTCTCGTACTGGCCGATGAGCAGCTTCTTGCCGGCAGGCTCGAACATCTTGATGTCGTTGCCGACCATCTCGGCTGCGGTGAAGGAGCCGGACGGACGGGTGAGGAAGACCTCCATGCCAAACTTGACCGGGTCGACGCCCACCTGCTCGCCGAGCTTGGCGGCGACGGCGCGGTCGACATCGGTGGTGGTGGGGCTCTTGAGCATGAGCGTGTCGGTCATCATGGCCGAGAGCAGCAGCTTGGCCTGGACGTCGGAAAGCTCAACGCCGAGCACGCCGGCGAGCTTGGTGACGATGGTGCAGCTGGAGCCCCAGGGCAGGCAGATGTAGTGCAGCGGGCCGGCGGTCTCGAAGTCGCCGATGCGGTGATGGTCGACGACGCCAAAGACCGTGGCGTCCTTAAGGCCGGCGACGGACTGGGCGGACTCGTTGTGGTCGGTGAGGACGACGAGCTGACCGGCCTCGACGGACTCAATCACGCGAGGCTCGGCGATGCCGGCGTCGGCGAGCAGCTTGGCGGACTCTGCCGGAAGCTGACCAAGGGCGCAGGCCTCGTAGGTGTTGCCGGCATACTCAACCTGGTTGAGCAGCTGGGACAGGACGACGGCGCTCATGATGGCGTCGTTATCGGGGTTCTGGTGACCAAAGACAAGAACGTTTGCCATGGATATCCTCCACTTGATATGTGTACTTGGACGTAGCTATGGTAGCACGCCGATGCCGAGCCTTCGCAGACAGAAGGGCCACGGCATATTTTGTGGCAGGCATGGGGGCCAAGGCTGTCCCTTTTGCACCATGTTGGTGCAAAGTAACCTGACCCCCTTGCACCAGCTATTTGCCGGCAGCGCGCAGGGCTACGTAGGCGGCACCGATGATGCCGGCGTCGTTGCCGAGCGAAGCGACCTTAATGGGCGTCTCGCGCGAGGCGGAAAGCGCGTAGCGCTGGAAGTGCTCGCGAACCTTGTCGAGGTAGACATCGGCCGAGGCAGACGCACCGCCGCCGATCAGGAACATCTCGGGGTCGACCACGTTGGCAATAAGCGCCAGGGCACGACCGAGATAATCGGCCATGGTATCGGCCGCGGCCAGCGCGAGCTTGTCTCCCTCGCGGCAGGCCTGGAACACGTCCTTGGAATCGGAGGGGCCGGTGAGCTCGATGGGCTCGACGCCCGCCTTCTTGCACTCGGCAAGGTAGTTGCTCACCACGCCGGTGGCGCTGGAATACTGCTCCAGGTGGCCATGGCCGCCGCAGCCGCAGGTGCGCTCCTCAGCTGGGTTCAGGCACATGTGGCCAATCTCGCCGCCAGCACCCACAACGCCCGATACCACGTCGCCATTAACGATAACGCCGCCACCCACGCCGGTACCGATGGTGACCATCACCACGTTCTGCACGTCCTTGGCAGAACCGAGCCAAGCCTCGCCCATGGCAGCGGCGTTGGCATCGTTCTCGTACTTAACGACCGCATCGGGGCAGTGCTCCTGAATGGCGATCCTCAACTCGGGCAGGTTAATGGCAATGTTGGCCTTGACCTTGGCATCGCCCGCTGCCGGAATGGGGCACGGAACAGCAAGGCCAATGCCCGCCACAAAGGCGCGCGGAATCTGTGCCTTGGCGACCACCTGGTCGATAGCCTCGGTCACCGCGGCAAAGCCCGCAGCGTCAACGATGGGAGGCGTGGGCACGCTGACCTTCGCAAGCAGGTTGCCATCCCCGTCGAACAGGCCCTCCTTAACCGAAGTGCCGCCGACGTCGATGCCGATGTAGTACTGCTTAGGTTCCATAGGGGCCCGCCTTTCTCGTTTAAACATTGTCTGTATGGTACCGCTCCCAAGGCAAAAACCTACCAAAAAGGGACAGGTTTGTTTTGGTAGGTTTTATCTGGGATAACGCAATTGGCCGCTCAACAGACCGTGCAAAACCATCCCCAAAAATAAAGGCGCCGGGAGACGGAGACTCCCGGCGCCCGTCAAAGGGACTATGTTGTCTGTTGGAACGCACGGTCCGTCATGGCGATAGCGCCGACTAGGCCTGAAGTGCCTGCAGCTGCTTGTGGATCTCGATGAGCTCCGTCGCCATGACGCGCATGGTCTCGGTACCGGCCATCTGGTCCTCGGCATGCAGCAAAATCAACGGGGCCTCGCCGTTACGCTCGCCGTTGGCCTCTTTCTTCAGAAGCCCCATGTGAACATCGTGGCCACCGTTATAGGCCTCGTCGCCCTGCTTGATAAGCTCCTCGGCGGCGTCAAAATCGCCCTCCTTGGCCTTTTGCACGGCATTGATGTACATGCTCTTGGCGGTACCGACGTAGCTGATAATCTCGAAGCAGGTCATCTGCAGTTCGTTCATATCCTCCATGCGGAGCACCTAGCCCATCACGCTGACGCAGTGGTCGATGATGCCGGCAGCGTTCATGCGGCCGTAGTCGACCATGTTGATGACCTCGACTGGGAAGCGACCGGCGGCCTCCTTCTCAAAGTCACCCTTGGTGTAGCCGATCTGCGGGCCAAGCAGCAACATGTCGCACTCGTCCAGGTGATCGTGGGCCTCGTTCATGGGACGAGCCTCGACCTCAATATCCAGACCACGGTTTGCAACCTCGGCCTGCATCTTCTGGACCAGCAGACTCGTGGACATACCGGCATTGCAACAGAGCATGATCTTCTTCATGGTTTCCTCCTTATAACTGCGCGGCGCGCAGACGACGACTGGTTGTATTCCTTACGGTTATTGTGCCCTCCTTCTGCGCCCTTACGCAAAAGAGAGGCGCGGGCACCGGCACCGCGTACCGGCGGGCCGCAAAGGTGATGGGGACGAACGTTAGGCGTTCTACTCGGCGAGAGCCTCCTGCTTGGCGATTGCCTTCTCGGAAATCTTCATAAAGGGCAGGTAGACGGCCATGCCAATGACAATCTCGAGAGCCTGCCACACGCCGGCGCGCCAGTCAAAGCCCGTAGCGAGCAGGGCATTGATGACGGGAGGCATAGTCCAGGGCACCTGGGCGATGCAGGGGCTGATGATGCCTGCGCAGGTAAGGCCATAGGTGATGCCGATGAACAGATCGGGAAGGAGGACAAACGGAATCATGAGCGGCAGGTTGTACACGATGGGGTAACCGTAGATAACCGGCTCGTTGATGTTGAACATACCAGGCAGGATGGCCATCTTGGAAACGGTCTCGGAAGCCTTGTTCTTGGAGAACAGGAGCGTGTCGAGCAGAAGCATGAGAGTGCAGCCCGAGCCGCCGATGAGGGCGAAGCTGTTAACGATCTGCATGTTCATGTAGTGATCGGGCTGGATGGTGCCACCGGCGGCAAAGGTAGCCATGTTGTCGACGATGAGCATGGTCAGGATCGGCTCGACGGTAGCGCCGGAGATGGTGGACTGGTGAATACCGACGCAGAACAGCAGGTTAGCAAGGGTGTAGATGAGGATAACAGCCCACGGACCGGCGTTCATGATGCTCTTGAGCGGGTTGGAGATGCACGTGGAGATGATGGTGCACAGATCGGTGCCGGCGCACACGGCGAGCAGGGCTGCAGCAAAAGCGAAGACCGCGAGGTTGAGCAGCATCGGGATCATGACGTTGAAGGAGTTGGAGACCGCGGGAGGCACGCCCTCGCCCAGCTTAACCTTGAGCTTCTCGACGCCAGAAATCTTGATGAAGAGCGAGACGGAAAGCAGGGCGATGATAATAGCCGAAAACAGACCGTTGGTGCCGGTGTTGGCAGTCGAAAGGGCGCCCGTGACCTCGGCGGAGGTGATCTTGTCGGTGAGCAGCGGGCTCGTGGCGGCAAGCGTGGCGGTGATCTGCTGCGGCATCATGATGACGAAAGCAGAGATAGCGACGACCACGCAAGCGAGCGGGTTATCGAAACGCTTGTTCTTAGCGAGGCAGTAACCAATCAATCCGGCCAAGATAATGGCAGAGACGTTGAGGGTGCCCAGCGTAATTGCCGAACCCCACGTCTGAAGGTTGGCAAGGCCCGCCGCATCGAGCGGGAACAGGGGGAACACGACGTTGTTAATAAGAACCGCGATACCCGCAAGGATATAGAGCGGCGTGATGGTCGCGAAGGCGTCACGCAGGGAACGCAGGTGAACCTGGTTTCCCACCTTCGCAGAGACCTCGGCAAACTTGTCGAGGAAGCTCTTTCCGTTGTCACTGGCCATGATTGCTCCTAACTTTCAAATCCGGCCTTTTCCTATGCGCACGGTGGTCTGTCGCCCTCTGCCACCAGATGTGCCATGTGTTGCGCGCGGCGGCGCGCGGTCTGGGCGTTCGCCCGGTCGCTAATCAACCACGTGGGTCGTGGCGACCTGTTTGAGCCAGGCCGCCGACTTCTTAAGACGGCGCTTATAACCGTCCATCAGATCGACCTCGACAAAGCCATAGCGATTCTTAAAGGCATTGGCCCAAGACCAGTTATCGATGACTGCCCAATAATGGTATCCGCGGCACTTGGCGCCCTCGTCGATGGCCTTGGCCACCCACTCCAGGTGCTGACGCACGAAGTCGACGCGGTAGTCATCCTGGATGGTTCCTTCGGCGTCACGGTTCTTGTATTCGTCCATGATGCCGATGCCGTTCTCGGAAACGAACCACTCAAGATCGGGGTAGTTCTTAGCGCAGTCCATGCCAAAGTCGTAGAGGCCCTGCGGGTAGATCTCCCAGCCGCGGCTCTCGTTCATAACGGCGTCGGGCCACACGTACTCGTCGGCAAAGTGCGGCAGACCGTACTGGTCGACCTTGCTCGCCGGCGCCTGAACACGCGTGGGGTGGTAGTAGTTGCAGCCGAGCCAGTCGACAACACCCTGCTTGAGAATCTCTTGGTCGCCGGCACGGAACGGGAGCTTAACGCCGCCCTCGGCCAGGCTGTCGAGCACGTCGGCAGGAAGCTCGCCCTTGGTAATAAGGTCGAGCCACCAGCGATTGTTGATGCCGCTGGTCATACGCACGGCCTCGAGGTCTGCCTCGTTGGGGTTCTCCTTGGTATAGACCGGGGTAAAGCAGTTGATCATGCCAATCTTGGCATCGCTGCGAACGGCGCCCTCGTCATAGGCGCGACGATAGTTGGCCACGGCCAGCGCATGTGCCAGCGAGATGTGATACTGCACGGTACGAGCGCGGTTGAAGTCGTGAAGCTGCGGGAACCACACGCCCTCCTGATAGCGCTGCTCGGGCTCGACGATGGGCTCGTTAAAGGTGAACCAGTACTTGATCTCCTGGCCAAACTCACGGAAAGCGACGTCGGCGTAGTGCGCGTAGGCCTCAACGACCTCGCGGCTCTCCCAGCCGCCACGATTAAAGAGGTAGGTGGGCATGTCAAAGTGGTACAGGTTGACGAACGGCTCCAGACCCGCCTCGCGAGAGGCGCGGAACAGCTCGTGATACCATGCAGCGCCCTCCTCGTTGAGGTTGCCGTCGGCATCGAGCAGACGGCTCCACTGGATGGAAGTGCGATAGGTATCCAGGCCCAAGTCCTTCAAAATGCGAAAGTCTTCCTGGTACTTGGCCATAAAGTCATTGCCGGCATAAGAGCCAACGCAGTTGTAGAACGAACCCAGATCCTGGATGGACCAGGTGTCCCACAGGTTCTCGAGCTTGCCGCCCTGGTTCCACTGACCCTCAGTCTGCGGGCCGGACATAGCAGCGCCAAAGAAGAAGTCATTGGGCAGCTGATACTGTGCCATCAAAGTCCTCGCTTTCGTGTTCTAGAGCTTCCGTTTGGAGACGGGTTTGCTTTGGCAGGTTATCCGGCGCGGGCGCGCACCGGTTTTCCGGATATCCGACCCGCCAAAACAAAACCGTCTCCAAACGGTCGATCCTGCTGTGCGGAAGGATTCCGTTCGTTATCTAAACTATAGCGCTCTAATTTTATAAGTAAAGCGTCTTTTTATTTTTTCTTTCTCGAACTTCTTAGATAAAAGTTATATGGGTACCTTGTTGAGGGTTATACTTACTTGCGTATTGATATATGTCGGAAAGGAGGTTCCATGATTCCCAAATACGAGGCGATAGCTGCAGATATTCGTCGAAGTATTGAGGATGGCGCTCTTAAACCAGGCGACAAGCTTCCCACCGTCGTTGAGTTCTGCGAGCTCTATGGCGTTTCCAAAATCACCGTCAAACGAGCTATCGAGCAAATCACCGAGGAAGGTCTTATTACCAGCCGTCGTGGATCGGGTACCTACGTTAAGGACACGGCGGGACTTCCCGGCCAGGCGTTTTTCCAGGGCAAAAACGACCGTGCCCAGGGCTTTTCGTATGAGCACCGCGGGGAGAAGGTGACCTCGGTGGTCTACGATTTCTCGATTGTTAATCCACCAGCGGACATCGCAGCCCAGCTGGGAATTGCCGAGGATGACTTTGCCTATCACATCGTGCGCGTGCGTCAGGCCGATGAGAAGCCCATCGTTATCGAGTACACCTACATGCCCCTCGAGCTGATTCCGGGCCTTAAAAAGAAGGACCTGTACGGATCGGTCTACCGCTTTGTCCGCGAGCAATGTGGGCTGAAGATCTCGAGCTTCCACCGTACCATTCGCGCCGTGGCAGCAACCGATGAAGAAGCCGAGCGCCTGGACACCAAACCTGGCTCTCCCCTGCTCGAGCTCAACCAGATTGGCTTTTTGGACAGCGGCGCGGCCTTTGAGTATTCGGTCTCGCGCAACGTTGGCGACCGCTTTGAGTTGCACAACGTAACGTTGGCATAGGTTTTTGTAGTCATGCGGGCGCTCGTTTTGAGCTGTTTGTGCAACGCCCGCGCAACACAATGGGGTATGAATATGTCCGATTTGATTAAACTGACGCCGATCTTCCACGAGAAGATCTGGGGCGGCCGCCAGCTCGAAACCGTATTTGGCTACGACATTCCCGATGGACCCATCGGTGAGTGTTGGGCCATCTCGGCCCACCCCAACGGCGACTGCCAGATTGCGGAGGGCCCGTATGCCGGCCACACGCTGTCGTGGCTGTGGGCCGAGCACCGCGAGCTCTTTGGCAGGTGCGAGGGCAAGGAGTTCCCGCTGCTCATTAAGATTCTGGACGCCAAGGACGACCTTTCGATCCAGATTCATCCCAACGACGAGTACGCTGCCAAGCACGAGAACGGCAGCCTGGGCAAAACCGAGTGCTGGTATGTGCTGGACTGCGAGCCCGGCGCCACGATCATCGTCGGCCAGCGCGCGCATGACCGCGCCGAGGCCGCACAGATGATCGAGGACGGCCGCTGGGACGACATGCTCAACGTGCTGCCGATCCACAAGGGCGACTTTTTCCAGATTGATTCCGGTACCGTGCACGCCATCAAGACCGGCACGCTCATTTTGGAGACGCAGCAGTCAAGCGACGTGACATATCGCCTGTACGACTACGACCGTCCCGGCACCGACGGCAAACTGCGTCCGCTGCACATTGAGCAGAGCCTCGACTGCATCGACTTTGATGCTCAGGCTCCGACCGACGGCACGATAACCGCACCCGAGGTGAACGGCGTGACCGAGCTCGAGTCTAACTCCTGCTACACCGTCGATCGCGTGCGCGTCGACGGCAGCAAGACCTTGGAGCAGCGCTGGCCCTTCATGTGCCTGTCGGTCATCGACGGCGAAGGCACCGTCTGCGGCGACCCCGTCCACAAGGGAAGTCACCTGCTGGCTCCGAGCACCGTGGACCAGATCGAACTTGAAGGCAAGATGGAACTGATCATCTCGCATCTCTAGGTCGCACCAACAACCCAAACGCAACAAGGGGCTCTCCCGTCCATGTACGGGAGAGCCACTACTCGAATCTATCTATCAGCCCACACGGCACTCCAGATCAAAAAGGAGACGCAAAAATTCAATCGCAAATTGACAACCGCATAGCGGAACACG
>UQIS01000004.1 GCA_900541245.1 uncultured Collinsella sp. | reverse complement strand
AAGTTTGCTGCTCTACAGTCCTGCGCAAGACGGAAAGCACATTAAGTGCTTTCCTTTGCGTGCGGAACTCGCGACAAACTTAACCCCCGCCCTCAGCCCCGGAGACCCTCCCTGCCGTCACATTGTCCAAACAGTTCTTGCTCCTCGCCGCTTCCGCGGCTCGAGGTCCCCGTTCTCCGCGGTGGGATTGGTCTGATTATTCTTGTTGAAACTCGACCTTTGGCTCATAAAAAACGGGAGATGCGGTTTTACATCCCCCGTTTTTGTTGCGGTTAGTCTAGGTCAATAAACTTGGTGCTTATGATCTTGCCGTCTTTTACGAGCATTCTGGCCATGGTGGGGCCTCGGGTGCCTCTGGGGTAGCTGGCGCTGCCCGGGTTGAGGACTAAGCAGCGGCCCACTTGGGCTTCTTTGGTTACGTGGGTGTGGCCGTTGATGGCTACGTCTACGGATCCCACCGGAAGGTCTTCGCGGTAGTGGGCTACGGCGAATTTAAGGCCTTCGTAGGTAAAGAGCGCAAGACGGTCTACATCGGGGCCGTAGTCGCGGTAGTAATCGTTGTTGCCCAGTACGGCCCGCACGGGGGCGATGGTGCATAGGTGCTCGTAGTCCATCTCCGACGTGAGGTCGCCGGCGTGGATGATCAGGTCTGCGCCCTCAAGCTCGTCCAAGAGCGCAGGCGATAAATAGCCGTGGGTGTCCGAGATGATGTCGATACGCTTGGCGCTTGCACTGTTCATGGGATCCCTTCCGCAAAAAACGATTCGGCAGATACATACAAAAAAGGCCCCACGGCTCCGCAGACGATGGGTCTACAGGGCTGCGGGGCCAGTGTGCTAGAGACTCAAGGCCTTCTTGAGCGGCACGACGCGGCGGCGCGAAACCGGCACGCGTTCGTCGACGCCCGTAATGCCCAGCTGGATGGCGCCCGAGGGCACCGTCTCCACATCCGTGACGCACGCCAAGTTGACGATATAGCGGCGGTGAACACGAAAGAAGCCAAAGTCGCAGAGCTTGGCCTCAAACTGCGCCAGCGAGGTCGTCGACAAAAAGCGATCATCGACGGTATAGATGCAGGAGTAATCGTCCTTGGCCATGATAAAGCGAATGTCGTCCACGGGAATGAGCACCTTGCGGCCGCCCTTTTCCACCGGGATACGCTCGATGGTCACCTTGCTGTCCGTAACCGGCTTGGTGCGTTGCATGACCTTCTCGATCGCGCGATCCAAGCGAGCTTCCTCGACCGGCTTCATCAGATAATCGACGGCATCCACGTCGAATGCCTCGACCGCATGGTCACTATACGCAGTCACAAACACGATCGCCGGCGGATTTTTGAGCTTATGCAGCGCCTCGGCAAGTTGCAGGCCCGAGGCACCGGGCATCGAGATATCGAGAAACACGACATCCACGCGACTTTCCATAAGCATCTCGATGGCGGAGCGGACGCTCGACGCCTCCGTAATCGTGCCGATCTTGCCCGTTTGCTCGAGCAGGAAGCGAAGCTCCGAGCGAGCCGGCGCCTCATCATCCACAATCATCGCACGCAGCATAGGGATAAAACCTTTCGTCAACTAACTACGCCGGGCATCCATCGCATGACGTTGAGCCCGTAGCCTTTTATTTTACTCTTGAATGTCAAAGATGCTCTCTGACAAATCAAGATGAAGGAGCACTTTGGTGCCCTTGCCCGGCGCCGATTCGACACGCGTATAGGAGTGCGGCCCATAAAAGCGATGGATGCGCTCCGAAATATTGTGCATGGCCACACCGGCGCCGCCACCCTGGGGAGAGCTGGCGTCGGGACGGGCAGAGCGTTCGTCAAACAGTCTGGCGGCGGTACCCTCATCCATGCCCACGCCATTATCGGCCACGGCAATCAAGATTGCATCCTCGCCGTCTTGGTGAACGGTCACGTCGATCCTCAGGGCGTCGTCATCGCCCATACCATGACGCACGGCGTTCTCGACAATCGGCTGGATCACGAACGCCGGCACCAGCGTATCTTCCACGTCCTCGGACACATCGAACGTCGCAAGCACGCGGTCCTCGCCAAAGCGGGCCTTCTCAAAGGTAAGGTAGCGCTTGGTCTGTGCGACCTCGCGCGAGACCGGAATGAGCGATCCCGAGTTGTCGAGCGTGGCGCGATAGAACGATGAGAACTCACGAAGTAGTTCGCGGGCCCGCAGCGGGTCGGTGCGCGTAAACGATGCAATGGTGTTCAGCGTGTTGAACAGGAAGTGCGGGTTAATCTGCGCTTGCAGCGCACGCACCTCGGCGCGCGCCGTGAGTTCCTTTTGCACCTCGAGCTCGTGGATGGCGAGCTGCGTGGACAAGATCTCGGCAAAGCCCGAGGCAAGCGCGTACTGGGTACGGTCGACGGCGCGCGGGGTCTTGTAGTAGAACTTGAGCGTGCCGACGGTACGATCGCCCACCTTGATGGGGGCGATAATGCCGGCGGGAACTTGGTTGTGCGAGCCGTCCGAGCCCACGACATCCACCATACGGTTGAACGACTGCACGATGCCATGTTCGATAACGTAGCGTGTGGCAAGCGTGTGGATGGGAGAATCTGGCAGTAGTTTTTCCTCAAACTCTCCCGCGCAGGCAAGCACGTTGCCCTCGTCGGTGATGGCCACCGTCATGGCGCGCGTCTCGGGCAAAATGCGCCGGCACACCAAACGCGCCGACTCCTGCGTCAGACCGCCCTTAATGTCCTCGAGCATGGCCGAGGCCACCGAGAGCGTCTCCTCGGTGTACTGGGAGCGCACCGAATCGGGATTGAGCGTCAAAAAGATAAAGATGCACAGAAAGATGCACAGCAGCGCGCAGGCAATCACCGTGGCGATCGGCTCGATACCGGTCACCAAGGCAAAAATAAAGTACACCAGCACGCAAATGGCGCAGGCAACGGCAATGATGCGAAAGATTGATATTGAACTATCGCGCTGGGCGCGGCGGTCGATCATTCGGCCCCCTCCAGGATACTGATCAGTTGTGCGTCACGCCAAAGCCCGTCCATGATCTTGGGCCAAAAGCTCTGGAAACGCAGGTAGCTTGCAGCGTTTTGGCGCGCATAGGCCTTTGCCTCGCCGATACCGTGGCGCCAAATGCGCAGGTAGCCCTCATGCTCACGGGTAAACACGCTGCGGACCATAGCGGTCTTGCGCACGCGGTCGTCGAGCTCGCGCGAAATCCACGGGCCCGGGTAGGGCATGAGCGATGCCGCCGTAACGGGAATGAGCTCCTTTTGATGCGCGGCGAATGTCAACTTGGCCCGTTCGTAGTACCAACGGTATACATCCTGCATAAAGCGCGGTGAGCGCTTTTCGGACTCCGGAGGCAGATGGCGCACGGTCCACTCGTTATCGAACCACACGTCGTAGCCAAACATGCGCATGTTAAAGAGATAATCCAAGTCCTCGCCGCGGGTGATAAACGGGTCAAAGGCCACACGCGTAAAGGCGCGGGCGTGCAGGGCCATCAGGCCGCCGCACACGTAGTTGGAGCGCGAGATGCGGGTGCCCGAGAGCGCCTTTTTCATCCAACGGTTGAACTCGATGCGCTTGGTCCACCAACGATGGCAGATGCCCGCCTTGTCCGTGGGAGCCAGCGGCGAGCCGTCGCGATCGTAGAAATAGCCGCTCTTGACCAAGATCGGCAAGCCCTGACGCGTCTGCTGCCCCAACGCATAGGTCGCGCGCTTCATAAAGTCGGCGTCGATGACAGTCTCATCGTCATCCAAAAAGATAACCGCGTCATGCCCCAGCACAGCGGCACAGGCTAGCCCCATGTTGCGGATGGCACCGTAGCCTCGCAGGCTCACGCACTCGCCCGAACCCTTGGGCGCGATCTGAGCAACCCGGTCTGCGATGCGCGAGGCCTGGGTGTTGGTGACAACGGTGACCTTGAGCGTGGGATGCGCGTCGACAATCTCGCGCACGCGCAGCGACACATCGGCTGTGGCAGAAACGGGACAGACCACCAAAAGGATGATGCGCGGGATGTCACGTACCTGCTCAAGCGAGGCCAGGCAGCGGTCGAGTTCGGGATTGTCGGCGTTGAGTCGCGTCGAATGATCATAGGTGCCAGGGGCGTTTGCGCAAGCGTCATCGCCCGCCCAATACGTTGGAATCACGACCGTGGCGTTCATGCCTTACCCTCCCTGCAACACAAAAACGGGACGCCGCCAAACACAGGCGACGCCCCGCGACCTAGCTGATTCCATCATACCCACTTGGGCAAATCATTGCTCGCAAGTCGCAATGTTTATTGCGGATAACCCCAAAAGAGTACCGTGGACAGGCACAATAGCCGCTCGCTCCTATGCGGCATGCTCTGCCGCCCGAGTCATGCGGGACAGGCGGACCAGCAGCATAAAGCCAACGATCAGCAGCACGCCAATGGAAAGGACGCCCAGCGACGGGTTGCCGGTCAGCGAGGTGACGACCGACACCAGGAAGGTGCCCATAACGCTTGCATAACGACCAAAGATGTCAAAGAAGCCGTAGTACTCGTTGGACTTATCCTTGGGGATAATGCGGCCAAAGTAGCTACGGCTGAGCGCCTGCACGCCGCCCTGGAACAGGCCGACCATAATGGCAAGCACCCAGAATTCAAAGGCGGTCTTTAGGAAGAACGCGGCGAACAGCACAATGCCCATGTAGGCGGCAACCGCCACCAGGATCATGTTGAGCGTGCCCACGCGTCCGGCGAGCTTGCCGTAGATGATGGCGGATGGAAAGGCCACGAACTGCGTAACGAGCAGCGCAAGCACCAGCTGCGTCGAATCGATGCCCAAGGCCGATCCGTAACTGGTGGCCATGGAAATGACCGTGTGCACACCGTCGATATAGAAGAAGAACGCGATCATGTAGACCAGCACGGTCTTGTTGTGGGCGATCTCGCGCATGGTGTGTCCGACCTCGGAGAACACACCGCCCACGATGTGGCCGATGGTGTCCTCGGGACCGCGCTCGCGACCGTACTTTTGCTTATAGGTGCGAATGAGCGGCAGGGTAAAGATGAGCCACCAGGCACCAGTGATGATAAACGACAGACGCGTTGCCAGCATGGTAGGGACGCCAAGAGCGGGGCCACCCATGATGAGCGCCAGGCAGATGACGAACGGCACGGTGGAACCGATATAGCCCCAGGCATAGCCCGAGCTGGACACGGCGTCCATGCGCTCGTCGGTGGTAATGTCGGGCAGCATGGCGTCGTAGAACGTCATAGAAGAGTTAAGGCCGATGGTGCACAGCACGTACACGGTCAAAAATGCCATGGCGGACATTGGGATAGCCTGCGCCAGGCAAAGAACCAGGCCCGTGAGGAAAAAGCCCAAGAAGAACTTGATTTTGTTGCCAGCGTAGTCGGCAAGTGCGCCCAGAATGGGCATGAGCATGGCGATGACCAGTGAGGCGATCGTCTGCGCATTGCCCCAGGCGACCACCAGGTCGGCCGAGGAAGCGCCGGTATTGATGGCGTTAAAGTAAATGGGCACCACCGAGGTATTGAGCAGCACGAGGGCCGAATTGCCCACATCATACATAACCCAGTTACGCTCGAGCTTGGTGTATTTCATGGACAGGGACCCTTCGTATTTGCCCGATATGCAGTTAGTTCATCGTACCCCAATTGTCCAGAAGCACCGGTAAGGATTCGGCAAAGGGGCACGCACGAGCCCTATTCCTCGCGGTCGAACTCTTCGTCGGCGCCGAGCACGCGACCGCTGTAATTGACGTGGTTGGTCACGGCTTCCATATCGCCGGTCTCGATAAAGCGGGCGACGGTGAGCTCGTAATCGAGCAGTGCGCGGTCAAAGACCTCGGGGAAACTCTCGTTCGAGACCTCGTCGGTAAAGGGATTCTTCCATGTCAGATGGCCCAGGTTACCGGTGCGCTCGGGCAGCTCCGTCGTCACGCGATGGGCAAGGCCGTCGAGCAGCGAGTAGTCGTGCACCAAGCCCTCAACCAGCGAGATCGCGCGCGTCTTTGCGGAGCCGGCCGGCTCAATCGCGCGGTAAAGTCGCTGCATATTGGCAACGGCAGCACCGTACTCCCCCGCCGGAATGTCAATGCCATACACGCGTCCGGCAACATAGCTCATCAGCACGCCGGCCACGCGATTGATGCGATCGGTGGTGACGATCTCGCCCGCCGGCGGGTAATCGTCAACCGTAGCGCCATCGCGTTTAAGCTGCAGCATCAGTACATCCAGGTCGCTCTCGATCACGGCATGGACCTGACTGCTCGAATCCTCAAGCTCTGAATCGGACTCCACGATGCCAAACTGCTGCTCATAGACAAAGGGGTGGGCGTTGCGGTCGAGCACGTAATGAGACAGCAGGCCCAGCGCAAAGGCGCGACCCAAGCTGGCGTCGCGCGGCAGCAGATGTGACACGCCGTCGCGCAGGCACGCAAACTGACGAGACATGCGCGACCGATGCATGACCTGCGCCAGCAGCGTGCAGTCGGAAACATGCGGTGTCAGAATGTGAAAGAAGAACGGGTCGGGGCCTTGGTTGCCCAAGATAAAGGCAATGCGCTCTTCATCGGACGTGATGACGCCCTGCGGAAGACGGTCGATGCTTTCCTCGCCAAACAGATGATGGGTGATAAGCGCGGGCATAATGATCCTTTCGATTTCATTCGATGCCACCCATTATGCCCACCGCGCGCCCATGCCAAACCTGCGATGGTAAACGACGGCACGCAGACCGTCTACGCAAGCCCCAAGTGTGCTTTAACCTCGGCAGCGCGACGGCGGGACACGGGCACCGTCGAGCTCACGCGGTCGAGCCTGAGCTCCATCAACCCCGTGGAGCCAATCTCAACATTGTGCACGTCTTCCAAATTGACTAGGTAGCTGCGGTGGACACGGATAAAGCCCTCGGAGGCCAGGCGCCGCTCGAGCGAAGAGATCGACTCATTGATCAGGTACGTTCCCTCGGCGCAGATGGCGTTGCAAAAATCGGCGCGCGCCTCAAAGTAGCAGACGTCTGCGGCGGGAATGAACACCTTTTTGCCCCCGCGGTCCACCGTCAGGCGCAAAGGCTGGCGCGGAGCGTGGATAACACGACGGGCACCCAAGGCTGCCTCGATCTTGTCGAGTGCCTTTGACAGGCGTGCATCCTCGACCGGCTTGACGACATAATCGACGGCATCGAGGTTATAGGCATCAGCCGCATACTCGGCAAATGCCGTCACAAACACCACGACCGGCGGCGTCTTTAGGTTCTGCAGCGTCTCGGCAAGCTCAATTCCCGAGCGACCGGGCATGGTAATGTCTAAAAACAGCACGTCGGGCTTGTTCGACAGAATCGACTCCACGGCTTCGGTGACATTGCCCGCCTCGGCAATCTGGCCCACACGCGTATCCTTTTCCAACAGATAGCGTAGCTCAGCCCTAATTGGGGGCTCGTCATCAACCACCAGGATGTTCCAGCCTTCGGACATATGTGCTTCCCCTCTTTTTCTCTCAATCCAACCGCGTGCTACGCCGTCAACGGCGCGGGCTCATGCGGCTCGCCGTTCAGCTCGACGATGACCTGCGTTCCCACGCCCTCCTGGGACTTCACGCGCATGCCGGAATCTTCTCCGTAAAAGAAATGGATGCGCTGAAGCACGTTGAAGAGCGCCAGGCCGCAACCTCGCTTGACGGAGCCGTCGGCGGTAATGCTCTCGGGCTCCTCCAGGCGATGCTGCTCAAACAGATGTGCGCAGACCTCTTCGCTCATACCGATGCCGTCGTCCTCGACGATGATCTCCAAACCGTCATCGGTCTCGAAAGCCCTAACATGAATAGAAAGTGGCTCGGTCTCGCGCTGCGCGTGCTTGATGCAGTTTTCGAGCAACGGCTGCAAGATAAACGGCGGCACCATACAATCGCGCACCTCAAAGTCGATATCGACCGAGACGCGCAGACGGCCGTCGCCATACCGGGCCTGCATAAGATTGATATAACGAGTACCCTGTTCCACCTCGTGCTCGAGCGTGGTGAGCGTATCGGAATCAGAAAGCGTCTGACGATAGTAGTTGGAGAAGTCGATCAGCAGCGACCTGGCCTTGTCGGGCTCGGTTCGAACGAGCGACACGATCGTGCTAATGGTATTGAATAGAAAATGAGGATCGACTTGCGATTGCAAGGCGCGCAGCTCCACGCGGGCCGTAAGCTCGTCCTGGCGCTCGAGCTCAAAGCTCGCAAGCTGCGTGGAAATGAGGTCGGCAAAGCCCGAGGCAAGCGCCGTCTGGCGCATATCGATGCTGCTCAGACGGGGATAATACAGCTCGAGCGTGCCCACGCAATGCCCGCGCACGGTAAGCGGTGCGACAATACCGGCGCGCAGGCGCGGAAAGTAGCCACCCGTCTCGGTCGAGGCATCGCGCGAGAACACGCTTTGCTCACCGCTGTTGATCACGTTGAGCGTAGTCCGCAGTACCACCGGGGTGCCCGCGGGGCATTTTGCCGAGTCCTCGCCCCAGCTTGCCAACACCTGCTTGCCGTCGGTAAAGCAGATGGCAGAAGCGATAGTTTCGGACAGGATGATCTTAGAGGCGCCCAGGGCAGCTTCGGGCGTAAGGCCGCGCGACGTGTAGGCGAATATTTTCGACGCGATGGCGAGCGTGCGGTCGGTAGCGCTCGATGTGAGGTCGTCGGGAACGACAAAGACGTACGAGAAGAAGAAGCACAGCATGACCAAGCCGGCAATGACGACAACGGCCGGAACGGGATTGGGATTATCGGTTAGATCCCAGATGAGCAGCAGAATAAGCAGCGGAACGACAATACCGAGCAAGATGGCTTGAACCACATGCTGAGCGGTACGAAAGACCTTGGTAGAGTTGTAGCTCTTGCCCAGAATCAGCCTATTGAGATCCACCGTCATCTCCTTCTTACCGACGCACCCCATAGCAATAAAGAGGGCCGCAAGCGACCCTCTCCATTGCATTATGCAATCAAATACTGTGTTTTACATCAAGCCATCGATGAACGGTAGCTTAGGCGCTGTACTTGTTTGCCTCGCCGAAGGTGCCGCCCTCGACAATCCAGCCGTCCTTCATGATGACGTCCATGTTGTCGGTGTTGAGCACGTGGATGTCGGCGGCGACGTCACCGTTGACGACCAGCAGGTCGGCGCACTTGCCGGCCTCGATGGAACCGGTCTCGTCCTCGATGTGGCACATCTTGGCACCGTTGAGGGTGGCACAGGTGATGGTCTCGACCGGGGTGAAGCCGATCTTGTCGACGAACTCGTACATCTCCTCGATGGAGCAGGTGCCGTACGGGGTGACGAAGGAGAAGGAGTCGGAGCCGATCGTCATGACGACACCGCGCTTCTTGGCCTCGCGCAGGCAGTCGTAGTTGCGCTGCAGCTCCTTCTCGACCAGGGTGCCCTCGTACTTGTCGTGCAGCTCGGGGACGTAGACGGGCGGATAGGTGGCGTACCAGGTGGGCAGGAAGGCGATCGTCGGAGTGAAGAAGGTGCCCTGCTCGGCCATGAGGTCCATGGTGCGCTCATCGATATCGAAGCCGTGAATCAGCTGCTCGCAGCCAAAGCGAACGGAATCGTAAGCAGCGGCGTGGTTGTTGTAGCAGTGGCTCCACACGGGGATGCCGACCATCTTGGCCTCTTCGACCACGGCCTGAATTTCCTCGGAGCAGTAGTGCTGGTCGCGGCCGGAGTCCCAGCGCCAGATGCCGCCACCGGTAGCCCAGATCTTGATGGCATCGGGGTTCTCGCGCAGGCGACGACGGACGGCCTTGCGCAGATCCCAAGGACCATCGACCTGGTCGCCCCAGGGGTGGGATTCCTTGTTGAGCTCCTGGGTGCAGTGGTGGGAGTCGCCGTGGCCGGCAACGCGGCAGAAGCCAAGGCCGGTGGCCAGAACGCGCGGGCCCTTGAAGACGCCCTTGTCGATGCAGTCACGGATCTGGATACCAAAGCGGCCGATCTCGCAGACGGTGGTGAGGCCGTGAGTAAGGCAGTCGTAGGCCTGCTTCACGGCGACGGCCTGTTTCTCGAGGAGCGGCTGCATGACCCAATCGGTATCATCGTCGGTCAAGTTGCCCGAGAAGTGCAGGTGGGTGTCAATCAGGCCGGGAAGGACGGTCTTGCCGGCGGCGTCGATGACCTCAACGCCCTCTGGAAGGTCCTGCATGGCGCCGGCGTACTCGATCTTGCCGTTGTCGTCGACGAGAACGAGGGAGTTCTCGACCGGCTCGGCACCGGTACCGTCGATGAGCTTGCCGCCAACGATTGCATACTTAGTGGACATGGTTCCTCCTTATGGATCCATATAGTGGGCGAGGCCGTGTTGGGTTAAGGCCTCACAAAGCTACCCAAGTGGTGCCGGGTTCGGTGCGCGGAAGAGAGGGTCCCGCGCACCTGATCCGCCCCGGCTCGGCGTTACTTTTTGCGGGAATTGGTGAAGGCCATGAGAGCCAGGCCAATAGCCAACCAGCCGATCACGATGCTCCACTCCACCATGTTGAGGGAGGCGGGAGAGAACGGAATCACGAGCAGGCCGATGATGATGGCGCAGGCAGCGATAGCGAGGCCGATGCCAAACTTGCCGCCGGGCACCTCGTAGGGACGAGGCAGGTCGGGCTCGGTGAAGCGCATGCGCAGGCAAGCGAGGGCGACCATGCCGCAGGAGAAGATGAAGGCGAGAGCCGACACGTTGGTCAGAGGGATGAGCATGTTCTTGCCCAAAAACGGACCGACGACGGTGATGACGCCCAGAACGACGCAGGCAAGCTTGGGAGCGCCGGACTTGGGGTCGACCTCGGCGAACTGCTCGGGCAGCTGGCCCTTGCGGCCCATGGCGAGCATGATGCGGCTCGTGGCGCCGTAGAAGGAGTTCATCGGGCCCATGGGTCCAAGCGTGGCGATGACGAGCATGGCCAGGTACAGGAGCATATTGATGCCCTTGAGGCAGGCGAGCGCGGGAACCGGGCTCTTAACAAACTCATGCCAGTCGAGGATGGTGCCGAACGAGTAGATACAGACCATGTAGAAGCCGCCGGCGGCCAGCAGTGCCAGGGAGATGATCTTGCCGAACTTGTTCCAGTTGAGGCCCTCGGCTGCTTCCTCAGCCTGCTGAGGAATGGTGTCGAAGCCGGCGTAGAAGAACGGGGTCAGAACCAGGACCGACACGATGCCGGCAAACAGGCTGGCGCTCTCGGTAGCGGCCTTGCCGCCGCCAGCGCCGGTGACCTGGGAGAACACGGGCATGGCATTGTCCGGCGAGCCGGTGAACAGCGAGACGCCCATGGCGAGCAGCATGCCGCAGAGCAGGGCCTTGGTCAGGAAGGCCTGAAGCTTGGCGGCCGAGCTGGCACCGCGGAAGTTGAGGAAGATGACGTAGACTGCAAAGCCGAGCGCAATCAGCGTCGGGAACAGGTAAACGTCGGCCCCCAGGATGGTGTAGAGCTTGACGGCGCGCAGCCACTCAAGGCCGGGCAGGCTGCCGAACATCTCGGACACGAGGGTCGAAATGGCGATGGCCTCCCACGGGCACAGGATGCCGTTGCCCAGAGCCAAAAGCCAACCGGTGATGTAGCTCAGCGTACGGCCAAAGCTACGATCGACATACTCGACGATGCCGCCCGAGATGGGGATAGCAGCCGTGAGCTCACCGAAAACAGCTCCGACGGGCACGAGGAAGATTGCACCCAAGAGGAATGCGATCATAGCGGGAACGGGGCCGCCGCCCACGACCATCCAGTCGCCGACCTGCAGAACCCAACCGGTACCGATGATGGCACCAAAGCCGATGGTGAAGAAGTTCCAGAGCGAGAGCGTTTTCTTCATGCCGCCGTTATCCTCGACTGCAACTTCTGCGTTCTTGTCCGCCATTGTTCCCCTCCTTTCCTGTTTGACGCCCTTGGCGTCACCCCTTGCGCGGTCCGTTTTGCCGCGCGCTTTTATTCCATGGCTTTAAGATACGGCCTTGGCGCAGCAGCGCCGCTTGTGGCTCGACCGAAGGCAGAACTGCAAAACGAGCGGCGCCGTTTTTGGGACGAACGGCACGGTTTGCCGCTCATTGTTGTCGCCCGTCCGACGGGCGTACGCTCATCGGACGCATATAGAGATGTTTTTGAGGCCGTGTGTTTTGCGCCTTTCGTACCGTTTACCGAGCTTTTGACGCGCGGACCCATTTGTTGCACATCTTTTTTGTAGGATAGACAGGTTATACATGAGACAAGGCGGTACGAATGGCATACGGATACAACGACGGTGATCAACGGCGACAAAGCGTTCGCCTTGCTGGCCGCACCACGCCGACGCCCAGAAGTGCCACGAGCAGCAATCCGCAACGCCCTCAAGAGCAACCCAGGCCTTCGTCTCGGCAGCAGACAAACAGAACACGGCAGAGTGGCCGTCCGAGCACGGGCACAAGCGCACAGCAAGATAGCCGCTTGGGCGCGCGCACTCGACAGCGCCAAGCCGAGGTTCCGCAACTGCGCCGCAACGGCGCACGTCAGCCCGGCAGCCATATCAACCGCTTCTTTTCGCATCCCCAAGGCGGACGCGACGGCAAGCCCTACCGCTCGACATCGTACGTGAATGCCCCCGCCCTGCCGGCTCGTCGGCTTTGCCTCGCACTGTGCTCTATCCTCATCTGTCTGGTCTTTGTGCTTATGAGCTCCTGTATGTCCCACGGCTCGGCCGGTCTCGAGCCCACCGCCGAGGACAAGCTGCTCAAGGCCCCCGTCGCGCCCGGTTATTCTTTCGCCTTTTCGACCCCGCGCTCGCAATGGCAAGCCGGCACGATGCCCCATATCTATCAGATCGACCCTGCATGGTCGGAGCTGCCTTACGCCGGCGGTACCATCCGCCAAAATGCCTGCGGGCCTACGTGCCTCACCATGGTCTATATCTTTAAGACGGGACGCACCGATATGACCCCCGTCAATATGTGCGCGCTTTCCGAGGCAGGCAATTACGCCCCCACCGGTGCAACCGAATGGTCGTTTATGACGAGCGGTGCGTGGCAGTTGGGACTTAACGGAACGGAGCTTCATAACGATCGCGACTCGATGACTCAGGCGCTGCGTTCGGGAGCGCCCGTCATCGCCGCCGTTCGGCCGGGCACCTTTACCAACGTGGGCCACTACATTGTACTTTACGGTATTGACGACGCCGACCAGATTGAAGTCTTCGATCCCAACTCGGCCAGCCGCAGCGCCCGACGCTGGGGCGTCGTAGAGGTCCTCAACGAAGTCGAAGCCATGTGGGCCTACTACTAGTCGTTGGGGACAGACTTAAATGAGTGGTCTCTGGCTGCCCGGAACTGCTGGCACGGAAAATGCATCCCGCTTTGAAGTTCGATAGCGAGATGCACTTTCCGCGCACGGCCTGTTTGGGAAACTACGTTCCACTTTCCGGCAACATTCCGGGATGCATTTTCCGGTTGAGGCCCTCAAGGGAAACCATGTCCCATGTTGGACGCTCATTCTGGGATGCGCTTTCCGCAGTTGATTGATGCGGGCTTTAAGGACTGTTCCAAGCTGCCGGCAGAAAAGGAACGTCCCCAGGTGCCGGGTTTCCGCAGTCATTGGGGACAGACTTAAATGACTAGTCGTTTAAGAACGTCCATTACAGTCGAAATTGTCAGCCTGGGACCATCTCGGGCTACGATTGAGGCGCGCCCAGAACGGGCCGCCGACCGGGCGCCCGCGCACGGCCGAACGTCCAATGACTACCCACAGAATGAGGGTCTCATCGGGGACTAGGTAAATAACAAAAGCCCCCGCGGCCGAAGCGGACCGCGGGGGCAACAGACCTGCAAGAGTTAACTCAAGTCCTCGCCATTTGATGCAATGACCTTTTGGTACCAGCAGAAGCTGTCCTTTCGGTAGCGATCGAACGTGCCTTTGCCCATATCATCGGCATCAACATAAACAAAGCCATAGCGCTTCTTCATCTGCCCCGTCGAGGCCGACACCAAATCGATACAGCCCCACGGCGTGTATCCCATCAGGTCAACACCGTCCTCGACAATTGCATCGCGCAGCGCAAGAATATGCCTTCGCAGGTAATCAATATGATACGCATCGTGGACTTTGCCGTCTTCCAGCGCATCGAGTCCGCCCACACCGTTCTCGGCGATAAAGAGCGGAAGATGGTAACGATCGTGGTAGCCGGCAAGCGTCACGCGCAAACCCAGCGCATCGATCTGCCACTTCCAGGCAGTCTCTTTATCCTTGAGGTACGGATTGCGCAACGTCGGGAACACGTTGCCCTCCGCCTTCTCGGCGATCACCTGATCATCGGCGCACACCAAGCGCGAGCAATAGTACGAGAACGAGATGAAGTCGACCGTATGCTCTGCCAGATACTCCGTATCGCCCGGCTCAAAGGGCACGTGAACACCCTCTTTCTCGAGTGCACGCAGCTTCCAAGCAGGATAGGCGCCCGCAGCCATCACGTCTGTGTAGAAGTAGCGGCCGCGGTCCTCCTCATACGCAAGCCATACGTCCTCGGGCGCACAACGGTACGGATAGGTCGCACCGGCAGCGACCATGCAACCCACCTTGTTTGCGGGATCGATCTTGTGCAGAATCTCGACAGCGCGAGCGCTCGCCATAAACATATGGTGCGAGAACGCCGCGGTCACGGCTGCACGGTCACGCTCATCCTCGAGCGTGACACCCGCGTTGAGATAGGACAGCGCCACGCTGTTGATCTCGTTGAACGTAAGCCAATAACGCACGAGGCCCTGGTACGCGCGTCCGACGGTCTCGACGTAGTGCGCATACCGCTCGATCATCTCTCGGCTTTGCCAGCCACCATAGCGCTCGACCAGAGCCAACGGATAGTCGTAGTGCGACAGCGTCACAAGCGGCTCGATTCCATGCTCGCGCAGCGCCTCGAATACCTGACGGTAAAACTCCAAGCCCTCGCCGTTGGGCTCGGTCTCCATCCCTGTGGGAAAAATACGGCTCCAGCAAATTGAAAGACGCAGGCACTTAAAGCCCATCTCGGCAAAGAGCTCGACATCCTCGTGCCAATGATGGAAGAAGTCGTTGCCCCAGCGGCATGGATACAGCCTGTCCGGATCGTCCACGGGCTTTTGCCTGCCAAACATTACATCCCAGCGGTCGGAACCCTGTGGGATCAGGTCGGAGTGCGACATGCCGCGGCCGCCCTCGTTCCAGCCCCCTTCGGCCTGGTTGGCGGCGAGGGCACCACCCCACAAAAAGCCCTCGGGCATACCGGCGGCAGACGTTCTGTCAAAGTAACTCATGCTACTCAGCATCCTCGGCAGAAGCTGCCGCGGCGTTCTCCTGCTCCTGAGCCAGGAGCTGGTTATCGTACACCTTAAAGAACGGGTACCAGACCACAGCCATGACCACGATCAAAACGATCGTAAACACCCAGATGCGCGGGTCGAGGCACTGGACAAAGCCCTGAACGAAGATGGGGAACGTGCCGCTCACCAAGATGTAGAAGTTAGAGACAAGACCCAGTGAGACCACACCCCAATACAGCAGGGCCGAGATCATGCCGCCTAGCACAAACGGAATCATGAGGATCGGGTTGAAGATGATGGGCGCGCCGAAGATCGCGGGCTCGGAGATACGGAAGAAGCTCGGCACGATCGATGCCCTGCCAAATGCCTTGAGCTGCTGCGACTTTGCCCTAAACGCGCAGAGCGCCACAAAAGAGAACGTATTACCCGTGCCGCCGATGAGGTTGATGGCCAACGACATGAGCGCCGGGTGGAACTCAAGCGGCTGCCCGGCAGCATAGAGCGAGGCGTTGGCGGCAAAGGCGGCAAGCGTGACCGGGGCGGTGATGGGCATTACGATCATGTTGCCGTGGACGCCAAAGCACCAAAACAGCAGCGTCATGAAGCAGATAAGCAGTGTGCCGGGCACAGAGTCAACTGCGACGGAAAGCGGGGCAGCGAGCAGCTTCTCGATAACCGAGGGGATGGACAGCGCGGGATCGATCATCTGGATCAGCAGGTTGCCGCCAAAGAAGATGAGGATGTTGGCGAGCATAGGTACGATGGCGCCAAAGGTTTCGGACAAAAACGGCGGCACGCCATCGGGCATCTTGATGGTGATGCCCTTGGTCTGGCAGAAGCGCGTGACCTCGACGGAGACCAAGGCAACGATGATGGCGGTAAACAGGCCCTGCGCACCCAGATAGGTGCAGGGGACCGCCTAGAGCACGGACTCGTCAGCAAGCTGGTAGTAGGACGACGGCGCCGCGGCGATCAGGAACATCACCAGCGAGGTCATGCCGGCGTTAAGCTTGGGCATCTTGTAGGTGCCCGCCAGGTTATAGGCGATTGCGAACGTCACGATCACCGACAGTATGCCCATCGTCATGTTGAAGGGAATGAGCAGCGTGAGCTTATTGGCCGTGGCAAAATCGAGCCAAGGGCCAAAGACGGACCAGAACCCGCCCTGCGCCACCAGGTCGGCCGTGACCGGCGGGTTGGCGAGGATCATAAAGACGGCAGATACCAAGATGAAGCTGATCGCGCTCATAAAGCCCTTTTGCATGGAGGCAAAGTGGCGCTCGGTGCCGCAGAAATTGGCGATAGGGGTCAGTTTTTCCTGAAGCAGGGTCATGAACTTCTCCATGGTTGCCTCCTAACCCAACAGCGACTGGGCGAGTGCCAGCACGTTGGCGGCGTTGCCCATGCCGTAGTCCTGTGCGGGGATGACCGCGGTCGGCTTACCGCTCCCCTGCTTGACGGTGTTGAGCTGGTAGGACACCTGCGGCCCCAAGAGCAGCACGTCATAATTGGCGCACGTCTCCTGATACTCGCCGATACCCACCGCATCGATATCGAGCTCGATGCCGTTTTGCTCCGCATATTTCTCGAGTTTCTTCATCAGAATGCTTGTAGACAGACCAGCTGCGCAAACAAGAAGGATCTTCATAAGGGATTCCCTTCGCATTGATTGGTTGGATAGTCACCGCACGCCGCTAGGCGTTCTTGGTTGCAGTGCGCTCATACAGGCAGATCAGCTCCTGCACGAGCTCCTGAGCAAGCATGGAGCACATGAGGTGGTCCTGAGCATGGACCAGCAACACATCCACCGACAGATGCTCGCCCGCTGCCTCAGTCGAAAGCAGCTGCGTTTGGATGTGGTGAGCCTTGATTCCCGCATCCTTTGACTGCTTCATGAGTTTGGCGGCGGCGTCAAAATCCCCCGCCTTTGCCTTTTCAAGGGCTTCGAAGGCAAGGCTGCGTGCCTCTCCCGCTGCAGCGACCAGCTGAAACGAAACCATCTCGGTTCCCTGATCGTCCATAACGGTCTCCTCTCCCGTGATGTTTGGTTTGTACTTGAATATTCGAAACGCCTATCTCCCGCCCGCAATCCTCGAGGTTTATTGCAGGTAGACTGACAGGGTCATCGACAAAAGAAGTCTTAAGCCGTATGCGCTTGCACAAGCGCCATCAGCTCATGCCAGGACCGGCGCTCGCGTAGGCGCTCGACCCCCTGGCGGTCCATAAAGATCTCGGCGAGCAGTGAGCTCAAGATCCGCGCCTCATCGCCGCCCGACCGGGCAAACGACACCATAAAGACGATATCGACCTCATGGCCGTATTCGTCCCAAAGAATGGGATGTTCGAGCAGGCCCACGGTAACAAAGGCCTCGGCGCTCAAGGGATGCATCCCATGGGGCATGGCTACCCCATTGCCAAACGAGGTGGCGCTCGCGCTCTCGCGCTCGGCGACCTCTTGGGCAAACTGGGCATCGACACGGCCGCTCTCGACGGCGCGCTCGGAGAGATATCGGAGAACGGCCTGCTTCGACGACGCCTCAACGCGGTTGAAGAACAGGGCACGGCTAAAGAAAGAGCTCACGGAGTCCGATTGCGCAGTGTCGTCGCTCAGCACCTTGCGGATAGCGTTGACATCGCTCGTCTCCAAGAAGAAATCGGCCTCGCGGACGGGCACGGGCAACTTGACGTTGAGCGGCACCGTTGTGAACACGTAGTCGATATGCGAAAAATCGAACGTTCCCACGCGGGCGACATCGCATGTCTCAATCGAATCGATATACATGCCAAACTGCTTGCGGTACTGGTGCTCGAGCATACGGGCGCTTCCCGCTCCCGAGGCGCACACGATCAGGATGCGTTTGCGACGCGGCTGGTCGGCTTGCTGCTCGAGGGCCAGGGCAAATGCCATGGCGATGTAGCCGAGCTCTTCATCAGAGGGCTGGCTGCCAAAATGACGCTCGAGTACCTGCGAGGTGCCAGCTGCCATCGAATAGGCCAACGGAAACCTCGTCTTGATATCGGACAGCATGGGGTTATCCATATGCATGTGATATTCAAGGCGATAGCCCAGAGGGCCGATATGCCGAGCAAGGTTCATGCGAAGTTCAAGATCGCCGCTAAAGTCAAACCTAAACTCATCGTTGACCGCACGTACCATCTCGGAAGCAATCTCCCACATCTCGTCCGAGATAACGGCAGAGCCCTTCTCGGGCACGCCCGTGCCCCTGCCGAGCAAATGGATTGCGATAAAGGCAACCTCTTCTCGGGGCATGCTCACGCCCAGGGCATCCTTGATGTTTGCGGCAATCTGGAAAGCCGCGGCGTATTCGCGCGTTCCCTCCAGTTTTTGAACGTCCGATTCTGCAGCTGGGACATAGCAGCCCTGCTCGATGCGGCCAAGAGCAATGTAAAGATGCATGATGAGATTGCGGGATGCCAGCGAGCTCACCGTGACGGGCGAGGCCGTCAGAGCATCGTCCACACATGCGGCGATGGCCCGCAGGCGCTCGGCGAGCTTTGCATCGTCGGTGTCGGGCAACACGGGCCTCACCAGCGAGGCCAGGCACAGGCGCCGCTGCGACTCCCCGCCCGCAACGCGGATTCCGTAGCGTGGGCGCTTTTCGAGCGTTAAGTCAAATTGGGCGAGTTTCTGCTCTACCAGACGCATGTCATTGGACAGAGTTCGCGCCGAAACGTAGAGTAAATCCGCATACTCCTCAATCGTCACCCACTGGGACCGCATGAGGAGGTCGTTAAGAAGGAAGGACACACGGCCGTCGCGCGTATCAGGAATGCCCGGATGGGCCAGAGCCGCACCGTCTAGCAAGCGAGCAAGCTCATCTGCACGTGCAACATCGATACGATACTGCCCCTTGCTGCCAACGATGCGTGCAACCCCTGCAAGGTTGTCGTTTGCGCGATGGATATAGTTTCTCACGGCGCGCTCGCTTACCTCGAGACGCTTGGCAAGTACCGCGACAGCGACAGGCTGAGCGTCCTCGATCATATTTACAAGCTGCTTGACGCGAGCATCCATGTCCTCCTCCTTTCCCTGCGTCTAGTCTAACGCGGTAAAGAATGACACTCCACGTCGCGCTCGTTCCGCCAACTCGGAACAGGTTGCGGGGAGTCCAGCTGAGCTATGGAGAGCCTGGGGAAAGGGCCCGAAGGCAATGCGTCGGTGTGGGATGCGCCTTCCCAGCCATTGGGCAGTCATTGGGGACAGACTTAAATGAGTAGTCGTTGGGGACGTTCTTGTTTGGCTAGTCGTTTAAGAACGTCCCCAATGACTATTAAGGACTGTCCCAAGCTGCCGGCAGGAAAGGACCGTCCCCAAGTGCCGGGTTTGTCCCCAATGACTAGGTGAATAGCAAAAGCCCCGCAGTCGGAGCGGACTGCGGGGCTCATGAAGAGAGGCTAGTTTGTGGGCGCTTTGCCTGGCGCCCACGAGAGAGGCAACAGAGTAGAGACTACTCGTGGATGCGGGTACCGGAGAGGCCGGCCATGGTCTCGGCGGCCTTGTCCAGGGCGCCGATGATGCAGGTGCGGCCCTTGCGGGAACGGGCGAACTTGATGGCAGCGCGAACCTTGGGCTCCATGGAACCCTTGCCGAACTGGCCCTCGTCGGCCAGGCGCTCGGCCTCGTCGGCGGTGAGGTCCTCGAGCTCCTCCTGGTTGGGCTTGCCAAAGTTGATGGCGACATGCTCAACGGCGGTCAGCAGGAACAGAACGTCAGCGTCGCAGTCCTCGGCCAACAGCTCGCCGCCCAGGTCCTTGTCGATGACGGCGGGAACGCCCTTGTAGCAGCCCTTGTTCTCGTAGTCGCGGACGACGGGGATGCCGCCGCCACCGCAGGCGATGACGATGAACTCGTTGTCGAGCAGGTTGAGGATGGAGTCGGCCTCGACGATCTTCTTGGGATCGGGGGAGGCGACGACGCGACGCCAGCCGCGGCCGGAATCCTCGACGAAGACCTTGGAGGGATCCTCGGCCATGAACTCCTTGGCCTGCTCCTCGGTGTAGAAGGGGCCGATCGGCTTGGTCGGGTTCTTGAACGCGGGATCATCCGGGTCGCACTCGATCTGGGTGACGACGGTGGCGGCGTGCCAACGCTTATAGCGCTTATGCATCTCGCGGCCGATGCCCTGCTGCAGGTGATAACCAATGTAGCCCTGGGACATGGCGCCGCACTCGGGCAGCGGCATCTCGGGGGTGCCGATGGCGTCGTGGGCAGCGGCGAAGGCGTTCTGGATCATGCCGACCTGCGGGCCGTTGCCGTGGGTGATGATGATCTCATTGCCCTGCTCGATGAGACCGAGGAGAGCGTGGGCGGTGTTGCTCACGGCCTCGATCTGCTCGACGGGGTTGTTGCCGAGGGCGTTGCCGCCAAGGGCGACGACAATACGATCGGGCTTGCCGTAGGGTTTGGACATGCGTGCCTCCTTATCGAAGAGTAGCGTACATCACGGCTTTAATGGTATGCATGCGGTTCTCTGCCTCTTGGAAAACGCGAGACTTATCGGACTCGAAGACCTCGTCGGTGACCTCCATCTCGGTTACGCCGAACTTCTCCGCGATTTCCGCTCCGATGGTGGTCTTGGTATCATGGAAGCTCGGGAGACAATGCATGAAGATAGCGTTGGGGTTTGCCTTCGCCATGACCTCCGAGGTTACGCGGTACGGGGAGAGCAGCTTGATACGGCTCTTCCAGAGCTCCTCAGCCTGGCCCATGCCAACCCAGACATCGGTGTAAATAACATCGGCATCCTTTACGCCTTCATCGATGTTGTCAGTAAGCTGAATGGTGCAGCCATTTTCCTCGGCGATCTTCTGGCAAGTCTCAAGCAGCTCGGGATCAAAGTGGGTAGCGCCCTCAACGTCGCCTTTCGGACCACAAGAGCAGAAGTTGATGCCGAGCTTGGCGCAGATCACCATGAGGGAATCGCTTACATTGCCCTGCTCCTTGCCGAGATAGGTCAGCTTGAGGCCACGCGTGTCGCCGAATTCCTCGCGCATCGTAAGGATGTCCGCCAAAGCCTGGGTCGGGTGATACTCATTGGTGAGACCATTCCACACGGGAACGCCGGCTTTATCGGCAAGCTCCTCAACAATGGACTGGTCAGAGCCGCGATACTCGATACCGTCGTACATGCGACCAAGCACGCGGGCGGTATCCTCAATGGACTCCTTTTTGCCCATCTGCGACGAACCGGGGTCAAGGTAGGTTACACCTAAGCCGAGATCCATACCGCCCACCTCGAAAGCGCAGCGCGTACGCGTCGAAGTCTTTTCAAACAGCAGAACGATGTTCTTGCCCTCAAGATAACGATGAGGAGCGCCCATGCGCTTGAGATTCTTAAAGTCCCTCGAAAGCTCGAGCATATACTCGATCTCCTCGGTAGTGAAATCAAGCAGGGTCAGAAAACTACGACCAGAAAGATTCAGTGCCATGATAGGTTCCTTTCATTATTAACCTAATTGATGAGTGCGCGGCGCGCGAAGAACGTGCATCCGCACATCTCGGACCAGAACGAAATTAAATCTCTTCGCGCCAGAACGGCATGGTCATGCAGCGCGGGCCACCACGACCACGAGACAGCTCTTCGGAAGGAGCAACCAGCAGCTCAACGCCCGCCTTATAAAGCGCATCATTGGTAACAACGTTGCGCTCATAGACGCACACCTTACCCGGCGCAACAGCAAGCGTGTTGGAACCATCGTTCCACTGCTCACGGGATGCCTCGATCGGATCGCCGGCACCGCATTCGATCATCGTGATATGGTCGATACCGGTTGCCATTTCAAGAATCTGCTGAATCGTTCCCTCGATCTCCTCGATACAGACCTCGCCATCCGAATCGCCCTTGGTGAGTCGATAGGCACGAAGCGTCTCGTAGATACCGGGGTAGACGGTAAACTTATCGTAATCGACCTGAGTACAAACCGTATCAAGATGCATATAGGCATAGCCGTGGGGAATCTTGATGGCAAATACCTGCTCGATCTCGGACTCTCCCGTGCCCCAGAACAGATTCTTGGCAAGCTGGTCGATGGCTGCAGTCTGGGTACGCTCGGAAATACCGATTGCAAGCGTGGTGGCGTTAATGTTCAGAACGTCGCCGCCTTCGATATGCCAATCGCTATTGTGGTCGTACCAAAGCGGAGCCCCAGCATAATCAGGATGGTGGCGCATGATCGTCTCATAGAATACGACCTCACGGTTGCGCTGATGCCAGTACATGCGGTTCATCATCGCACCCTTGCCGACCACAGCAATCGGATCACGCGAGAAGTAGGAGGCGGGCATCGGGAACAAGACCATTTCGTCGGGCTTCAGCTCGTCGCTATCCATGCTCGCAAGGGAACCGCTCACATGCGGAATCTCGAGATCGCGTACGTAGAGGCCGCCCATAGCGGTAAGAACAAACTCTTTGTTGTCCTTGATGGAGTCGAGCTTCTCCACGACTGCCTGACGAAGCGCCAGGTTCTCGATCTTGGCCTCGGGAACGAACTTGCTCATAAACTCGGCACGAGAACCCTCAACCTGATCGAAAGTCTCGGCAAGCAAGTCCTCCATATAAACGACCTCGGCGCCAGCACCGCGAAGAAGATTAGTAAACTCGTCATGCTCTCGCTGAGCATACTCGAGATAAAACGCGTCATGAATCCAGGCGCGCTCAAAATCCTCCGCCTTCATGTTTACCAGGTCCAAGCCCGGTCGGTGCACGCATACCTTCTTGAGGGCACCAATTTCGCTATGAACGTTCAGACCTTTGCTCATCATCGTTCCTTTCTGGATTAGAGCTCAATTGTTATTGCAATGGCTTACAAAGTTGTCGTTTCGTTTGCTAGACAATCGGAAGCAGACCGGATACCGCGGTAAATACGAGACAGACCGCACTGACCACAAGGAAGAACTTCCAGGAAACTCGCCACCACTGGCCAAGAGAGATCTTGCAAACACCAAGACCGGCGACAAGCATTGCGCTGGTGGGGGAAATCAGCGACATCGCTGCAGATCCCATCGAAAGGCCAGTAACCGCAGCTTCTGGATTTAGCCCCATGAGCTCAACCAGAGGCCCAAAGATGGGGATGGTGAGCGCCGCGATGCCCGAAGAGCTGGGAACCAGAATCGAAAGCAAGTTGTCAACGACATACAAAATGCTGGTAAAGAGAACAGGGGGGATTCCGGCAAGGCCAGTCGCAAGAGCGTTTAGGACCGTATCGATAATCAAGCCATCGTTGGCGATAACCAAAATGCCTCGAGCAAGACCGACCACGACCGCAGAGAAAACAAAGTCGCCCAAACCCTTAACAAACTCTGTAGCAATCTCCTTCTCGCTCATGCCCGATACGATGCCAGACAGGAGCGCCATAGCCATAAAGACTGCAGAGATCTCGTTCATATACCAGCCCTGGGTGACAAGACCCCAGACAATGGCGACGATTCCAAGCACGAATACGATGATTACGGCCTTCTGGCGCCCGGTGAAATCGGCTTCGAGCAGCTCGTCATTTGATGCATGCTCTTTGCGCTTCTCGATATCATCAGCGTAAGCAATCGAGGACTCGGGGTTCTTCTTCACCCTTCGAGCGTACAACACGACCCAGGCAATAGCGATGGCGGTCAGCACAACAAGGGCAACAACGCGAAGCCAGAGCTGGGGATTACCCTGGATATTCAGAATTCCCTGAGCAATCAAAACATTGAAGGGGTTGACCGTCGATGCGATATAGCCAATACGGGCGCCAACGAACACGATCATAAAGGCCGTAATGGAGTCATATCCCATAGCCATAACAATCGGCAGCAAGATGGCAAAAAATGGAAGGGTCTCCTCCGCCATGCCGAACGTGCTACCGCCCAGCGCAAAAACCGCCATCAAAATCGGAATAATCAGGATGTCTTTACTCTTGAACTTCTTAACGATGCGCGCCACGCCGCTGGTGATAGCTCCAGTGGCAGTAATGACCTGAAAGGATCCGCCGACAATCAGAATAAAGGCAACGACCTCAACTGCCTGCTGAATTCCCACCGCAGGAGCCTCGAGCACATCGAACAGGCCTTGCTTCAGGTCAACCTCAGCGCCGTCTTCGTCCGCATAAACCTTTTCAACGGACTCATATGTTCCAGCAACAGTGACCTCGCGTCCGTTGAGCTCCTGCCTCTCAAACGAGCCGGAGGGAACGATCCACGTAAGAGCTGCGGTCAACACCATGAGAATGAAGATAATGGTGTAGACGTGCGGAATTCGTAGCCCACGTTTCTTTTGCACTTCGGCCATTATGCCTCCTTTAGTTTGCAGGTTTTCGATACGAGCTTTTCGCCGGCAACCTTATTATTCGGTTTTCACGCCAGTTGACATTAGATATTTATGCGAATGGATAGTATTAGAAGGCAGACGGGCTTTAGTTGATATATAAGCTCAATTATCGAACTAAATTGATATTTTATATCAATTGGTGACTTTCAATCAAGAGCTTAAGCCGTCCACCGATACCCACAACATACTCACTTAAACTTCTCCCAGCAGAACGATAATTGACATCAGTCATCATCCGAATTAAAGCGAGCGTTCTAATGCCAATTCATGTCACCAGCGAAATCGGTAAGCTTAAACAGGCCCTTTTATATCGACCCGGTATCGAAACCCAAAACTATCCCGAAGGCCATTTTGGCCAAGTTTTTAGCCTAAGACCATCGAGCAGCCTATTTGACTTGGATAGAGCCCTAGCTGAGTGTGATGCCTATACCTCAGTGCTCGAGCATGAAGGCGTAGAGGTTCTGTATCTCGACCAACTTCTTATAGAAGCGCTTGACTCGTGCCCCGAAGCTCGAGCATCTTTTGTCGATTCCTTTGTCGATGAATGCGGCGCGATTGGCGCCGAGTTGCAGCAAGCAGTCCGCGAGCATCTTGAACACACCCGATCGGCGCAGGAGCTCGTCTCGGCGTCGATTGGCGGCATCCGCCACGGACAAGTTACATACTGCTTCGACGGCGGGGACAGACTCGCCGAATTAACCGGCGAGGCCTATGCCCCTGACGAGCTGCTCGTTAGCCCATTAAACACCATGTGGTTCGTGCGCGACCCGGTAAGCACCATCGGCTCCGGCATCTCCTTCAACCACATGTATTGGCCCGAGCGCAATCGCGAAGTAGCGCTCTACCAAACGATTTTTAAATACCATCCCAATTTCAAGGACACGCCCTCGTTTTATCGTCACGATTCGACCTTCCATATTGAAGGGGGCGATATCATCAATCTTGATGCTCATAATGTCGCAGTCGGCATCTCTCAGAGAACCGAATCTGCAGCCATCGATATGCTCGCTCGTACCCTCCTGTGGAATCCCGACTCGAGCATCGACGCCGTATGGGCAATTGAGGTACCCGAACGGAGCCTGTGTATCCATCTTGATACGTACCTAAGCCGGGTCGACTACGATACTTTTGTTGTCGACCCCCAGCTACTCGCGGAATCTCGCTCTTATCAGATTACGCGAAATCGAGCAGAGAATCTCTGCCAGATTCACGCCGTCGAAAAAGGAGTCAAGGAGGCACTGGCCGCCGCGCTCGGCATACCCAAGCTTCGTTTTATTCCCTGCGGTGGATCTAATCCCAATTTGGCAGAAAAAGAGTGCACGAATAACGCAGCCAGTGTGCTGTGCCTCCGACCGGGCAAAGTCTGTGTCTATGAAGAGAATCAAGCGACGAACGCTGCTCTTGAACAGGCCGGAATCGATCTTGTTCCCATTTCCATACACGAGCTGACAAACGGCTTTGGCGGGCCCAACTGTTTGTGCTTGCCACTTAGGCGTGATGAATAACATGGCCCAAGGGGATAACATTAAATGCCTTAGAATCCGCGAAGGCTTGACGCAGCAGCAATTTGCCGACATGCTCGGCGTTACCAAAGAAACAGTATGTCGTTGGGAACGTGGACACACCGCCGTCAAGGTGTCGACTCTCGATAAGCTGACCGAGCTTTTTGATGTAACGTTTGATGAGCTCGCCGCAAGTAATAGCGGCCTTGCCTCTGCCGGCTTAAGCTCGCGGCCTGAAAAAAGCCCGACCGTTGCCCAAAACGAAGAATGCGGGATCTATAAAATCGTACGCTGCAACGGTGGCTTTAGCCTTAAGAAAAGTGGGCATACCTTCGTTCCAGGACCCGTTCTCGAAAGGCACCCGGGAGGCTTTCTAGTTCAGATGAACAACAGCAGCATGTCACGCTGCTATCCGCAAAGCTGCGTTCTGCTGGTCGATCCTGTCGCTAAACCATGGAACGGATGCACCGTCGTTGCGGTGGTAGACGCATCGGCCATAGTTATTCGGCGATATGAAATCCGAGGGAATACGATTGCGCTGTCAACGTATTCCTATTTGACAGAAGAACCCAACATCACTCTGGACAGGCATCGCCTTCGTGTCTTAGGTGTCGTCGTTTGGTTTCAGGCAACTCACGATCTGACGTACTAGCCTCTTAGTCGTAAATCCCCAGGTGTCGTACCTGCTCGCGGCAAGAGTGTCCCTTTTGACTAGTCGTTTAAGAACGTCCCCGATGACTAGGTGAATAGCAAAAGCCCCGCAGCCGGAGCGGACTGCGGGGCTCATGAAGAGAGGCTAGTTTGCGGGCGCCTTGCCCGGCGCCCACGAGAGAGGCAACAGAGTAGAGACTACTCGTGGATGCGGGTACCGGAGAGGCCGGCCATGGTCTCGGCGGCCTTGTCCAGGGCGCCGATGATGCAGGTGCGGCCCTTGCGGGAACGGGCGAACTTGATGGCAGCGCGAACCTTGGGCTCCATGGAACCCTTGCCGAACTGGCCCTCGTCGGCCAGGCGCTCGGCCTCGTCGGCGGTGAGGTCCTCGAGCTCCTCCTGGTTGGGCTTGCCAAAGTTGATGGCGACATGCTCAACGGCGGTCAGCAGGAACAGAACGTCAGCGTCGCAGTCCTCGGCCAACAGCTCGCCGCCCAGGTCCTTGTCGATGACGGCGGGAACGCCCTTGTAGCAGCCCTTGTTCTCGTAGTCGCGGACGACGGGGATGCCGCCGCCACCGCAGGCGATGACGATGAACTCGTTGTCGAGCAGGTTGAGGATGGAGTCGGCCTCGACGATCTTCTTGGGATCGGGGGAGGCGACGACGCGACGCCAGCCGCGGCCGGAATCCTCGACGAAGACCTTGGAGGGATCCTCGGCCATGAACTCCTTGGCCTGCTCCTCGGTGTAGAAGGGGCCGATCGGCTTGGTCGGGTTCTTGAACGCGGGATCATCCGGGTCGCACTCGATCTGGGTGACGACGGTGGCGGCGTGCCAACGCTTATAGCGCTTATGCATCTCGCGGCCGATGCCCTGCTGCAGGTGATAACCAATGTAGCCCTGGGACATGGCGCCGCACTCGGGCAGCGGCATCTCGGGGGTGCCGATGGCGTCGTGGGCAGCGGCGAAGGCGTTCTGGATCATGCCGACCTGCGGGCCGTTGCCGTGGGTGATGATGATCTCATTGCCCTGCTCGATGAGACCGAGGAGAGCGTGGGCGGTGTTGCTCACGGCCTCGATCTGCTCGACGGGGTTGTTGCCGAGGGCGTTGCCGCCAAGGGCGACGACAATACGATCGGGCTTGCCAAGAGGCTTAGACATTGCTGGAATCCCTTCTGTAAAAGGCCTACAACCCATTAATAACCCGCGTCCGTGCGATACGCGAGTTTATTAAGGTTTATATTCTCTTTATCGCTCATTTTATTCATTTTGAAAATAGCGGAACGGTGAACGGTCGTTTTTGTCCGCTCAGCGTACAGAACACCAGCTCAGACATATCTACGTAATTTACGTGCGACTTTATTTAAATGAAGCGAGGATTATGTCGGATTATGCAAACTACATCTCTGCTAAACACAAAACGGACAGCGCAATATCTTACTCGCACTATACGAGATTCTATGCACTTATAAGTCGAGTATGCACCCCTGCAAAAACAAGGGGCTTTTCATCCAGCAAAAGGAATAAAGAAGAGCTCCGAAAAGACGGCAACAGCCAAGTCCCCCATCCATCCCCAAAGTGGCGCGAGGTTTCGCGGCAAAGCCGCGAAACAGCGAAGGGGACGGAATACCCGGCCAACTACGTCCTTCATCCGCCCACACAATCCGAGGACGTAGTCGTAGCAGGATCCGAGGGCTGACCTTCGCGGACACTCCGCAGGACGAAAGAACCCCCGCCGCACGTAGTGCGCAGCGGGGGTTCTTTCATGTCCGAGGACGTCCGCGAAGGTCAGCCCTCAGATCCTGCGGTGCGAGACCTAGGCCTCGTTGTACACCGTCTTGAGCTTCAGCAGGTGCTGATAGCGGTCCATAGCGGCCTGCTCATTCTCCTTGAAGAGCTCCTCGGCGCGCTCGGGGAAGGAACGCGTCAGCGAAGCGTAACGGGCCTCGTTCATCAGGAACTCCTGATAACCGCCCGCGGGCTCCTTGGAATCGAGCGAGAACTTCTTGCCGGCAGCAGCCTCGGGGTTGAAGCGGAAGAGGTTCCAGTAACCGCACTCGACAGCCTTCTTCATCTCGGCCTGGCAGTTCTGCATGCCGCCCTTCTTGATGGAGTGCATCTCGCAGGGGCTGTAGCCGATGATGAGGGACGGGCCGTCGTAGGCCTCGGCCTCGTGGATGGCCTTGAGGGTCTGAGCCGGGTTGGCGCCCATGGCGACCTGCGCCACGTAGACGTAGCCGTAGCTCATGGCAATCTCGGCCAGGGACTTCTTCTTGGTCACCTTACCGGCAGCGGCGAACTGAGCGACCTGGCCCAGGTTCGAGGCCTTGGAGGCCTGACCACCGGTGTTGGAGTAAACCTCGGTGTCGAAGACGAAGACGTTGACGTTGTGGCCGGAAGCCAGGACGTGGTCCAGGCCACCGAAGCCGATGTCGTAGGCCCAACCGTCGCCGCCAAAGATCCAGAAGGACTTCTTGGTGAGGTAAGCCTTGTCGGCGAGGATTGCCTTGGAAGCGTCGCAGCCGCACTTCTCGAGCTCGGCAACGTAGGCAGCGGCAGCGGTCTTGGAGGCCTCGGCGTCGTTGACGGAGTCGATCCAAGCCTGGCCGGCAGCCTTGAGCTCATCGGACGGGCCATCGGCAGCGATGATGTCCTGGGTAGCGGCGATCAGCTTGTGCTGAACGGCCTCATAGCCAACGGCCATGCCCAGACCGTGCTCGGCATTGTCCTCGAACAGGGAGTTGTTCCACGCCGGGCCGTGACCGTCCTTGTCCTTGCAGTAAGGAGCGGTGGCAGCGGGGTTGCCCCAAATGGAGGAGCAGCCGGTGGCGTTGGAAATGAACATGCGGTCGCCGGCGACCTGGGTCACCAGACGTGCATAGGCGGTCTCGGCGCAGCCGGCGCAGGAGCCGGAGAACTCCAGGTAGGGCTGCTTAAACTGGCTGCCCTTGACGTTGGCCGCGATGAGCTCCTTCTTCTCGGAGACGTTCTCGACCATATAGTCCCAAACGGGCTGCTGGTCCATCTCCTGCTCGGTGGGAACCATCTCGAGGGCGCCCTTGGGGCAAACCTTGACGCAGTTGGTGCAACCCATGCAGTCGAGCGGGGACACAGCCATGGTGAACTTCATGCCCTTGGCCTTGGGGCCCATGGCGTCAAGCGTGCGGGTAGCCTCGGGCGCGGCGGCAGCCTCGTCCTCGGTCATCGCGAACGGACGGATGGTGGCATGCGGGCACACGTAGGCGCACTGGTTGCACTGGATGCACTTGGTCTCATCCCAGTGGGGAACGACCACGGCGACGCCGCGCTTCTCGTATGCGGAGGCGCCCAGCTCAAACTGGCCATCGGCGCAATCGACGAAGGCGGAAACAGGCAGGCTGTCGCCGTCCATGCGATCGATGGGCTCGAGCAGGTTCTTGACCTGCTGGGCGATAGCGGACTTGGTCTCCTCGGAGAGCTCGACGGGAGCGGCATCCTCGGCGGTAGCCCAGTCGGCCGGAACCTCGAACTTACGGAAGGCGGTAGCGCCGGCATCGATGGCCTTGTGGTTGGCGTCGACGATAGCCTGGCCCTTCTTCATGTAGGACTTGGTAGCCGCGTCCTTCATGTACTGCAGGGCGTCCTCGGCGGGCAGGACCTTGGCCAGCGCGAAGAAGGCGGACTGGAGCACCGTGTTGGTGCGCTTGCCCATGCCGACCTTAGCGGCCAGGTCGATAGCGTCGATCAGGTAGACGTTGACGTTGTTGTTCGCGATGTAGCGCTTGGCCACGGCGGGCATGTGCTCGGCGAACTCCTCGTCGCTCCACTGGCAGTTGACCAGGAAGGTGCCGCCCGGCTTGACGTCGCGGACCATCTTGAAGCCCTTAACGATGTAGCTGGGGTTGTGGCAAGCGACAAAGTCGGCCTTGGTCACGTAGTACGGCGAACGGATCGGAGAATCACCAAAGCGCAGGTGCGAGACGGTGACGCCGCCGGTCTTCTTGGAGTCGTACTGGAAGTAGGCCTGGACGTACTTGTCGGTGTGGTCGCCGATGATCTTGATCGAGTTCTTGTTGGCACCGACGGTACCGTCGCCACCCAGACCCCAGAACTTGCACTCGATGGTGCCGGGGGCTGCGGTGTTGGGCGCATCCTCGGCCTCGGGCAGGCTCAGGTTGGTCACGTCATCGACAATGCCGATGGTGAACTCGCGCTTGGGCTCGTCCTTCTTGAGCTCCTCGAAGACAGCGAACGCGGACGCGGGAGGCGTGTCCTTGCTGCCCAGGCCATAACGGCCGCCGACGACCTTGATGCCCGTCTTGCCGGCCTCGTAGAGAGCGGAGACGACGTCCTGGTAGAGCGGCTCGCCGATGGAACCCGGCTCCTTGGTACGGTCCATGACGGCGATCTTCTGGACGGTCTCGGGGAGAACGTCGACGAAGTGCTTGATGGAGAACGGACGGAACAGACGAACCTTGACCAGGCCGACCTTCTCGCCGTGAGCGTTGAGGTAGTCGATGACTTCCTCGAGCACGTCGCAGAAGGAGCCCATGCACACGACGACGCGGTCGGCATCGGGAGCGCCGTAGTAGTTGAACAGGCCGTAATCGGTGCCGAGCTTCTCGTTGACCTTCTTCATGTAGCCCTCGACGACGGCGGGAAGCTCGTCGTAGACCTTGTTGCAGGCCTCACGGTTCTGGAAGAAGATATCGCCGTTCTCGTGGCTGCCGCGGGTGTGCGGGTGCTCAGGGTTGAGCGCGTGGTCGCGGAAAGCCTGGACGGCGTCCATGTCGCACATCTCGGCCAGATCCTTGTAGTCCCACATGGCGACCTTCTGGATCTCGTGGCTGGTGCGGAAGCCGTCGAAGAAGTTAAGGAACGGGGTCTTACCCTCGATGGCGGCAAGGTGAGCCACCGGCGAGAGGTCCATGACCTCCTGGACGTTGCCCTCGGCGAGCATGGCGAAGCCGGTCTGACGACAGGCCATGACGTCGGAGTGATCGCCAAAAATGTTCAGGGCGTGGGAAGCGACGCAACGCGCGGAGACGTGGAAGACGCCCGGGAGCTGCTCGCCCGCGATCTTGTACATGTTCGGGATCATCAGGAGCAGACCCTGAGAAGCCGTGTAGGTGGTGGTCAGAGCACCGGCGCCCAGCGAACCGTGAACGGTACCGGCTGCACCTGCCTCGGACTCCATCTCGACGACCTTGACCGGGGTGCCGAAGATGTTCTTGCGACCCTGGGCCGCCCACTGGTCGACATGGTCGGCCATCGGGCTGGACGGCGTAATGGGATAGATTCCCGCTACCTCGGTGTACGCATACGAAACATATGCGGCCGCCTCGTTGCCGTCCATAGACTTAAACTTACGCGCCATATACCCCTCTCCTCTCATATAGGTATACAGGCCCCGGCGATCGCCGGGATGTTGGCGTGATGGGATTTACGCTGTTGCTTCCAATCATCTGGCAGGCAGGCTCAGCAGCAGGTACGTGGCGTGGAGAGAAGACATGCCGAGGCGAGGAGGGCTGCACGCACTCCACAGGCCCAGCTGCCCGTCTTGCACATGACCGGGCGCCGCAAAGGCCGCATACCAGATGCTCCCGGGCACGCCCCGGCGATGGGAGGCGCCCGCAACGGAAATCCGCATGCGGGTTTATTGTACCCCGCCGCCAAGCCATATTTCGGCAAATATAGGTGGGCGGTAAAGGTTTACCTCGGGTGACCGCCAAGGGTCAAAATGAATGCTTCGTCCCCGGGCGGCTGGCTCGGACACGCTAAGGAGTGTCCCCACATGCCGGCATAAAAGGAAGGTCCCTATCTGCCGGCTAGAGGGCGCCGAGGAGGATGGCATAGGTGGTGGATTCGCCGAGTTTGAGCTCGTCGCCGGGATTGAGCTGGGCAGAGCGGCCGGGCTCCACCTGAATGCAGACGCTCGTGGCCCCGTTTACCACCACCGTGCCGTTGGTTGACGACAGGTCCTCGACGTGCCAGGCATTTTGAGCATCGCACCAGATATGGGCATGGCGAGCCGAAACATCGTCACCGACGTCGGTGATGTCGCCCTCCCCCGTTGCCAGCGCGCCGATCTCAACGCCTTCCTCACTCGGCTGAATCCAGCGCGGGACGCTCACCACGTAGCCGTTTTGCACGCACAGCAGTCCCAGCGGATGCGCCGGCGCGACCTCGTGCTCGCCCGCGACCGAAGATGTGCTCAGCGAGCGCGGCGTCGACGTGTCGCCGCCACGGGTCGCATGAGCACGGCGGCTCGCCCGACTTGGAACTAAGGCGGGCGTGAGAGCAAACGGTATAGGGAACGAATCTTGCGGATGTACTCCTCGACGTCAGGCAGGTAAGCCCCACGAAGTCACCGGGGAGGCCCAAGCGGCCCGGCACCACTTCCAGATTCTGACCAGGGCGAGTCGTTCGCCGGTGGCTGAAGGCTCGCTCCCACCCAAAAGGAGAGATTCGCGTTGTTCCCCAATCGCTCTCGCATCTTTCATTTTGCTCGAGGTGGGCTATAAAAACTTTCCTGGTGAAAGGCGGCGATTGGTTTCCTTTCTTTCTAGAGGAGCGCGCCTGTAATCTGTTTTCATCCTAAATCAAGTTAAGATCGGACCTTCCAGAGGCAAGTCGACTCAAACTGCGAGGCTCCATGTTGGAATAAAGAGCGCTGTCGAAGTGCCAACAACACAAAGCTTGCCAGTCTCAAATAGAACCTTTTGGGAGTCCGATTGGGCCGCACACCGAATCCCCGCTGGTGGTTTTTTATAGCTGCGCAACAATATACAAGGTTAGTGCCAGTCCAGCATGAAATTGAGGAACGTATGCATTTTTTCTCAGTACGTGATCGTCGTTACTGCTTCGATGAGGTCACTCGCAATTGCTTTCAGGTTGACCAAGCATCAGAAGATGCGCTTCGCATATTTGAAGCATCGGGAAGAACGGCCAACTCGAAGTTGCTAACAAAGTCACTTGCTGCGAAAGGCTACGACCAAACGACCATAGCAGAACTTGAAGACGACATTGATGAGTTTCAACGATTGTCTGAGCGGACTTTCTTAACAAAAGACACGCCTCGAAAACTTAGATCCATCGAACTCCACGTTTCACATGCATGCAACCTTGGTTGTAGTTACTGTTTTGCCGGTAAAGGAGATTATGGAACGTCTCCTCTGCTGATGACAGACGAGATAGCCTTCAAGGCGGTCGACTACCTCGTCGCAAGTTCATCGGAAAACGAAACGCTTGCGATCGTCTTTTTTGGTGGGGAACCCATGATTAACGAGCCGCTGATATGGAAAACGGTCGACTATTCAAAAAGAATATACCCCAATAGAAACTTTACCTATTCTATTACGACCAACGGAACGCTTTTGAATGACACTGCTGTGAATTCTTTCAAGGAGCACGGGTTTTCTGTTCTGATTAGTCTCGATGGTACAGGATGCAAGCACGATGCATCGCGCCCGTACAAGACGGGAGGCGGCTCTTTCTCCGATATCGACAAAAACGTTCGTCGTTTTTCCGAGTCGTTCCCCTTCGGCGCAAGAGCGACCTTAACAAATAATAACTGTAACCTTGTTGAAGACTATCTTCAGTTTAAAGAGATGGGCTTCAGAAGGATTTACTTCTCGCCCGTGAGCTCATTCGATGAGAATATCAAACTCGACGAACACTCATTAAACAAAATCAGGGCGGGCCTAATAGATTTGGCGGATCAATATCTCAAACAGATTGATCAAGGGGAAAAGCCCTTGTTTAGAACATTGAAAACTGCAGTTGATTTGATTATGAGCAACAGGATCGCCTTTGTCGGATGCGGGGCTGGCAGGCGTTTTATTTCCGTGACTCCCGAAGGGGACGTATACCCCTGTCACAGGTTTGTCGGGATGATGCGATTCAAAATGGGCAACATCGTCACCGGAATTGACGAAACTAGGTATATTGAAAACTGGAGTCAGGGTGTCGAAAAAAGAATTGACTGTACGGACTGTTGGGCTCGGTCTTTCTGTGGTGGGGGCTGTAGCTGGGAGGCTGCAGACGAGCACGGCTACTTGCCCAAGAGTCTACACCCTGCATCATGTGAATATAGAAAAATGTGCTACGAGATGGCTTTTGACCTTATTTCCCGCCACTCATCTTCGCAGGAGAAAAATCAACGAGAAGCTACTGTATCGGAATAAGCGGTTCAGCGCATTGCTGTCACCATTGTGGAGGTGTTCGTTCTTCTGATTACCGTCTGCGAAGCTTATTGCTACGTTCGCCGAAACCATTCTAGAAATATGGTGAACTAGACATCTTGGTTTGTTATACACAATATTGAGGTTTTTCTGCACTCAAAGGGAGGTAGTCGTGAAGCATATTCATCCGATTAATCCAGGAAGTGGCGACGAGGCAGGCGTGAAGCCGATGTCTTTTGACTGCCTCTTGGGCATTACTGACATCTGTACTGTTTATGATAAAGCAGATGGCTGTGGTGCATACGATTACTGCGACTATGACATGGATGGCGGCAGCATCTGCGTTGTAGATCACTGTGGCATTGATCAAACGTAGTCTCTAATTGGATTAAGGTGAGGAGCTGTTATGAAGCATATCCATCCTGTTGGTTCAAATGAACATCCTCCCGTTGAGCCTTGTTGTCTTGGAGTTGATATATGCAATTTTTACGACATCGCCGAGTGCCCTGTTGCGGATTGGTGCTATGTCGATAAAGAATCAAGCTGTGTTTTGCCAGCAGATTGGTGCGATCCAGTTGACGAGTAGTTTTGTGGCTGGGAACTATTTGGTCCAATTCAGAATAAGATGGGAACAAATACCAAAATCTCATGTCTGGGAGGAGTTATGCCACTATTGCAAGGTCTCGTTGGATTAGCCTTTATACTTGCGTTATATCTGGCACCTTTTTTAATTCTATTCTTCATTATCCGACTCTTTCTTCGGAGAAAATAGGAGTGTCACGCAAACATTAGCGTAGCTTTCTTCCAATATGAGCCGAGCATTGGCAAGTGGAATAAGAAGCCCGTTCGCCACATGAAAGTGATCGGACGGGCTTCTCTATTTAACCCGGGCCGCCACCCATAGCGGCTTTCCAAGCGTATTCTCAGTGCAAAGCAATCGTCAGTTTAATCCTATGCGCTGATACCGCATTTCATTTGTTCGGCTCGAATTCTACGGCCTGGCAACCCTCGCACTCTCCGGCAAATGGATTGAACGCGAAGGCAGAGATGATGTGTGCGTGGACATCGAGGCTGCTGTAGGCAACATACTGGGACATGGACCCCCGCTGCGCGTGGATGCGGCCCGGCATATTCATTGCCGTCCAACCCCGTGTAGTTGCAGCAAAGGGTGGAACCTCAATGCTCAGCTCATGTTGTCCGTGGGACACGAGAATCGTAAGTACACTTTGGTGCGATTCTCACGCTGATACTGAGCCACCTGGAATAAGATACGTCGCGACAACACTTCGCTTCACCTCTGTCTCGACAAGATGACGTAGACTAAAGTTTACTTTAGTAAGAGAACGAGAACTATATCTGAAAGCGTTGCGATGGCGTGAAGGCACCGAGTCCGAACCGCCTGAATGCTACGTGCATCTGCATCGCCTTTTTGTTATCTCTGCCAGTTGGGTAGCACTACACTTGTCATCATTTACCCTGGTACATGCTGCCTAAATCCACTACCCCTTCTACCGCGCCGACCATCTCGTCATCGTGAGAGACAACGATGATCAGCTGGCTTTGCTTGTTGCGCTTAACATAGGCCGCAAGCTCGGCGCGGCTTACAGCGTCTAACCCAGTCGTGGGCTCGTCGAGTACCAAAACTGACGACTTGCGTGAAATCGCCGACCATAAGTACACTCGGCGCAGCTCACCGCCCGAAAGCGCGGAGCAACGTTTCCCGAGCAACTCCTTCACGCTGTTTTCCAGCGAAAGTAGGCCATCTACACCCCGGTGATAGGAAGAAAAGGGCGTGCCGAAATACTCTAACAGCTCTTTCACCGTTTCGTCCGGCGCGAAGCACGACTGTGGGCAGCACGATATCTCTCTCGCACGTATGTAATCCAAGTCGCATTCTTCGATTGGCACACCGTTGTATTTTACTTTGCCTTTCGATGAGTATAGCCCGAGCATCAAGTAAAGAAGTGACGTCTTGCCTCTTCCGTTTTCCCCAACTATGCAATATGTACCAGGACCGGAAAACTTGAAAGAAAACCCGCCGAGGACCTCTCGGACAGATCCGTCTGGAAGGGCAACCGAGAATTCCAAATCAGATACCGAAATGTCATTTATTTCATCGAGTTTAGCTAAATCGGTCCGATTCCACCCCGATCTCTCCTTTTCTCTCGTCGCGATAGCCGTCCTATCCCATGATGCTTTGGCATCTTGATAGGATTTGAACAATGACATCATACTTTTCAAAGTCTTAAAGAGAACCGCGAAGTATGTACCGATGATAGTGTACTCGCCTATTGACATAGTTCCGTTAATGATTCGTACTCCGGAAACAACAAGTATCACCGCTTGAAACAACGCTGCGAAAAGACCATCGAGCGATGTCAGAGAATATGATAGCTTTCCGGAGCGCAAAACTTTGGGAAAATAGCTCTTAAACCCAGCGTCGAGCGCTTGTTCGCTCTTGCCGTACGAAGATGTCAGTTGAATGTTGAGAATCTGATTAAGCTGCGATGCAATTGCGGCGTAAAAGGCGCTGTCCGCCTCTTTCTTCTCATACGTGACCCTATACAAAAGTTTCCTCAACCCAGTAATTACACAGAAATACACGATGAGGAGAATGATGGAAAACACCGCGAGAGTTGAATCAATTGACCATATGATAAGCAATACGATGGGAATGGCTACAATGGACAGCGGCGCACTGATAAAATTCGCCAAAACGAAGGATGAGACCACGCTGGAGTCGGAAATAATCCGTTGCGTTGTATAGGCTGGATCGATGGTCCGACTCACCAAGTAATCGTCTCTTTCAAAACGCAAGACGGCCTCCCTGAGAAGATCAAAGGAAAGTCTCGTGGTTATGCGAATGGAAAGTGTTCCTGCAAAATAAGTAAAGAGGGTGGAGAAAACTCCTATTGACGCAACCAGGAGCGCGAAGAGTACGGCGTCTCTTTCGCTGCGGTTACCGAGAAGAAAATCTAAGAATTTCCCGTTCACGTATGGCATGGCATAGGAGAGAGCGGTTCCAATCACCGTGATAGCAATGAAGACGAAAGCCCCTTTTGCTCTGATGAACCTCGAGAGAACGCATCGAATCAAGGAAGGCCCCAATCTACCCGCCACAAAACATCAATCACTGATACCTTACACCTCAACACAACAGGAGCGAAGATTTGCCAATGAGACTGCTTTAAGATTGCCTTGGGCCAATACGATCTCAAGCTCTTCCTACAAGAGAGTCGGAATCGGACATCTCCTCCGACGAACCTGGCAATCGGGCGGTTGAAATATCTTTTTCAACCGCCCGATTGCCACAATAGATTTGAGCATCCGCCCACAAACGTCCGCGTTTTATACCCATCAAATCCTTTGCCTTTTGTCGTCTAGACTAGAAAAATCGCTCGAAATAACGCAACCGGCCTGCTCGCTTGAAGAAACCTAAGCCCGTAACGTAGATGTGCAAACTTCCGAAACGCCTTGCGCGGCATAGTGCGTATAAACTTCGTCAACCGCCTCAGAAATATCTGAGTATCGCGCCGGGTCAAAAGCATACGATGTCGCAGCTATACCCTGCACCCATTCGAAACGCGGATTAATTGAATAGCCACACAGCATCATCATACATGCATCTAGACCTGATTTCCCAAGTATCCGACGTATTGATGAGAGCATCGCGGGTCGCCCCTGCACCATCGTCGTCACCCCTATTAGCAGTATTTACCGTTTTTCTCTAAATGCGTATCGCCACCCTTAAGAATACGAAGTGTTTTATCCAGACCCGATTGTCCTCCATCTCAAACGAAGGGATAAGGAATCTCATCCGGAATCGGCAGTAACGGAGGATTCACAACGACAAGCGAAAAACATGAGTCATCTCTCAGAGGGGAGTAAAGGCTCCCCTCAAGCACCCTAGTTTCGTCATCCAAAGAGTTGATGGCAGTGTTTTTCTTACAAAGGTCGACAACAAAAGGGTTGATTTCTACAGATGTTACATCCATGCCACAGTTGGTAAGTATCAGGCCCTGTATTCTGGGGCCAGAACACAAATCGAGAGCCTTCCGTGCGCTCTGCGGTGTAAGGCGCCAATCTCAGCAAATCTGTCCCACAATACTGCGCTGAAGAACAAGACGGAACCCCTGAGCCAAACTCCCCTATACCTTATTAAGGCTAAGACAGGCAAGTTCACGCACCCGGCATATTCCAGAATAACATCCTATTGTTTTAGATGCTCTACAAGCATGAACAGCCGCGAATCGGAAAGATCTTCTAGTTTCGCCCCGACTGACCGCCAAGGGCCAAAATGGCCCCTCCATCCCCGGGCGACCGGCTCTGGCGCGCCAAGGAGTGTCCCCAGCCGGCAGAGAAAAGGAACGTCCCTATCTGCCGGCTAGAGAGCACCGAAGAGGATGGCGTAGGTAGTGGATTCGCCGAGCTTGAGCTCGTCGCCGGGATTGAGTTGGGCGGAACGGCCGGGCTCGACCTGAATGCAGACGCGCGTGGCCCCGTTTACCACCACGGTTCCGTTGGTGGACGACAAGTCCTCGACGTGCCAGATATTTTGAGCATCGCACCAGATATGGGCATGGCGGGCCGAGACATCGTCGCCGACGTCGGTAATATCGCCCTCACCAGTGGCCAGCGCGCCAATCTCAACACCCTGCTCGCTCGGCTGAATCCAGCGCGGGGCGCTCACGACAAAACTGTTTTGTACGCGCAGCAAGCCCAAGGGGTGCGCCGGGGCGGGTTCGCGTTCGCCCGCGGTCATCGACATGCCAAGCGAACGCGGCGTGGATGTTCCTCCGCCACAGGTCGCGTGCGCGTAGTCGATGGCATAGTTCACCGAGGACCGCACATCCGCCGAACAACCGACGGCGACAAACAGCACCAGCACGGCCTCGGCGCGCTCGGCGGGCATGAGTTCCGCCGCCTGGGACAGGCGATCGAGCGCGTTGCGATAGAGATTCGTGTCCTGGTGGCACTCTTCGAGCGCGCGTACCATCGATTCACCTGCAGGACCGCACACCATATTGATCACAGCCGTGGAGTCCATGGGATTGCGCTGGCGCAGGGCCAGTTGCGACATAATACGCGCAGCCGAGGTACCGTATTCGGCAAAGTAGCGCTGCTGAAGCGTGCCGACCGGCGCGCGAACGATAAAGCGGGAAACCCAAGAGCGATCGGCGGCTCGGCTCTGCGGGCTGCGGCCGTCGGCGAGCGGACGGGACGAAAGCACCAAGCCGCACAGCTCGATATGGCTCAGATGCGCCGCGCGCTTAAAGATGTCAAACATGGCCCCGCATGGGGTGAGCTCAACTTGAGATGCCATGACCTAGGCCTCCTTGGTCGTAGAAATAGAATCGGACGATACTTCGACAGGTACGCCAAAAGTACGGGCAGCTGCGGCTCCACCGGCAAGCGGAGTCGCCATCTGGGCTTTTGTGCGCCGCGGTGCCGAAACGGGAAGTTCAAAGGCAAAGCCCATCGCAAGCAAAAACCACGTAAGCGTATAGGTTGCAACCAGAGCGGCAACAAGGCCGCCCATCACGGCGCGTTGGGAAAATACGCTACATGCAGCCACAACCAGCACCGGAACCTCGCAGGCAGAAAGCGTAAGCACGCCCTGCAGGAACCCCGAGCGCCGATCACGCGCAAGTGCCCCCGCGGCAACGCCGGCTATGCCTGGCAGCGCCAACGCCAGTGCGGCAATAATACCCGGTAGCGACCCAGCCCACACGAGCGATCCCAAAGTCGCCGTCACGCGAACGCCCGACGCCAGCAGCGCGGCCGAAACCACGACCACAGCCCAAACCACGCTGCAAACGACCGCCGCACCGATCATCGCCGCGCGACGAACCGCGCGGCCGGACGCATCCATGGGGCACGGCGTGAGCGGCTCGCCGCGGAGCGAACGACCGACATTTTGCGCATAGTGGTCACAAAACGCCGAGAGCGCCGCCTCGACCGCCGCCGGCTCGGGACGATCTTTTTGATGGCTGGACAGACAGGCCATCACCACGTCGAACAGCTGGACATCGACAAACGCCAGCGCATCGCGCAGCTCTTCGGAATCGGGCTCGAGCCCCAGCTGCTGGGCCTGCTCGGCCGCGGCGAGCGCCACATCGGGCTCACGACGAAGCAGCTGAGTCAAATCACAACCGGGCGCATGGGCACCAATGGGATAGTCGGGCCGCGTGTCCATCTTGAGACGGTAGGGGCTCGCGATGTCGCGCGTCTTTTTGCGCGAACCCGAGGTGCCCGAAGTGCTCGGCGCGGCTTCGTATGGCGCGACGCCGGCAATGAGCTCGTAAACCGTGCTTGCCACGGCATAGACGTCGATCGCCGGCGACATACGCAAAGCGCGCAGATCGGGAATATCGTCGGTGAGCATCTCGGGCGGGGCATAGGCAACCGTCGCGCGACGCAGCGTGGCATAGCGCTCCGTAAACGACGCCTTGCCGCCGGTACCGGCCACGGCCGACGCAGGCTCGAGCGCCAGCGACGAGCCAAAGTCGATCAGGCACAGGTCAAAGGTGCCCTCGGCAAGCTGCCGGTCAAGCGGCAGGCGCGCCGTACGCACCATAATATTAGCGGGCGAGATATCGCGATGGACAAAGCCCTCGCCCACCAGGCTCATACGGCAGAGCAGATCGAACAGGTCGCGACCCAGACGCGCCGCCACAAGCGGCGACAGGCGTCCGGCATCGTCCACGGCAAGTCGCGAACGCAAGCGGGCAAGCGTCTCGCCCTCGACCCATTCCATGACAATTGCAGGCACACCGTCGACCTCGCCCCAGCCATAGAGGCGGGGAAAGCCCTTGAGGCCCGAAAGGGCGCGGTGGCATTCATATTCCTCGCGAAACGCTGCCTTGAACTTGGCGACCAGCGCCTCGTGAGCGGCATCGTCGTCGAACTCATCGCGCGCCGGCAAGATGAGCTGCTTGAGCGCCACGGCCTCGCCTTGGGCGTTGACAGCACGCGTCACGCGGCCGATACCGCCACGGCGCATGGTGGCATCGTCGGCAAACAGCATCGTAAAACGACGCCGATAGGCAGGCAGTTCGTCCTGACCGAGCGCAATGGCCGGCTCAAACCCGTCGACACGCGCCAGGCGCAGGCCGACCATGGGATCGCGACCGAGCGATTGTGGTGTGGTGGATGCAAGATCGGTCATCATAGGGCAAGCGCCGCCACGTTATTGTTGAAGTTACCGAGTGCGACGTCATCATCGCCGTAATGGCCGACCCATTGACATAGGTTGGTGTAACAGCCCCACAGATTGGCATACTGCTGATACCACTTTGACCGGGGCGAGAATGTCTGACGACCGAACTCGGCTCGAATGACAAACATCTCCCCGACCAGGCTGTCGCACGGCCTGGGATCTCCCGTAGAGTTATAGGTCGAGACCACGTCATTGGCACGAGAAACGTAGCCGTCGAGCATGTTGTACTTGGTCACAAGCCAACTGTGAATGCTCTCTTCCTCAGCAGCGGAAAGGCCACCGGAGTTTGCATCGTTGTCAGTGTTGCCGCCCGTCGAGCCGCCATTTCCAGACCCTCCGGTAGAGGAGCCCGACCCAGAGCCGCCGCTCGAACTCGACGAATTCGAGCCGGAGCCAGAAGTATCCGAGCTACCGGGCTTTCCGGACTGCTGGGCGTCCTGCTCCTTCTGCTGCTCGACCTTATTCACCGTTGCCGCCACGCTATTGTTGGACAACCGATCGATGATCTTGGTGTTGGTGAGCACGATGGTTTTGCCATTGGCAAGCGTGACTTCGTTGTCCGGGGCCTCGGCGCCGTCCGCATCGTCGGTGCCAAACACAATATGCGCGACCACACTTGCCCAAGCATATCCAGTCGTGGTACCCAAATCACTTTTGACCTCATGCCCCACGCGCGGTTCGCGTGCGGCATGCGCCTGCATCATGGACGGCACGGTCATGCCATAGGCAGAAACGCCAGCTATGACCAGCACCAGCGAGCAAGACAGCAGTGCGTACGCCCGCGGCGCCAAGCCCAGTCGGCGCCGCATGCGCACCGCGGCGCCGCGCTTTGTCTGAGTGCCACCGGGCCGCATGCGTTCTCCTCCAACAAAAACACGCCGCTTGGGAGCGGCGCATTCATTCAAATCCATATTTGAGTGTATCAGCGAACCCAAAAGGTTGCGCAACGAATGGGCAAATTAAGGATGCGAGCGGAAGCATCCATGCGATAAGCGGATACGAAGCATCTTTGTTGCACAACAAACTCACAGTCGCACGGGGAAATTATGACTACCCCGTGCGTCGCGAGGAAAACATACGGCAGGAGCAGGCTCGCCACCTAAATCGCGCGACGGGCCTCGATGGCGCGCCCAAGCGTAAGCTCGTCGGCATACTCCAGGTCGCCGCCCACGGGAAGGCCGCTTGCCAGACGCGATACCTCGACGCCCAGCGGCTTGATAGTGCGGGCCAGGTAGCTCGCCGTGGTCTCGCCCTCAATATTGGGGTTGGTGGCGATGATGACCTCGTGGATGTCCTCGTGGCCCAAGCGTGCCAGCAGCTCGCGGATGTGCAACTGCTCGGGACCAATCTTGTCCATGGGGCTGATCACACCGCCCAATACGTGGTAGAGGCCGTGGTAGCTGCCCGTGCGCTCGATCGCCTGGACGTCGCGCGGCTCGCCCACAACGCAAATGCGAGTGGTGTCGCGCATCGGGTCCTGGCAGATGGAGCACTCATCGGCCGTGGCGTAGTTAAAGCAACGACTGCAAAAGTGGACCTCCTGCTTGACCTCCAGGATGGCCTCGGCCAGGCGGCGGGCCTCCTCGGCATCGGCCTCGAGCAGGTAATAGGCGATGCGCTGGGCCGACTTGGGACCAATGCCCGGCAGACGGCCCAGCTCATCGAGCAGTTTTTGCAGACTGTGATTCGCACTCATATATATGCGTGTCTTAGAACGGCATGCCCGGGATGTTGAGGCCGCCGGTGATGGCGCCCATCTGCTTGTTGGCGAGCTCGTTGACGCCGCGGACGGCCTCGTTGACGGCAGTCATGATCATGTCCTGCAGCATATCGACGTCCTCGGGATCGAGAGCATCGGGGTCGATGGTGAGGTTGACGAGCTCCATCTCGCCGTTGACGGTCACCTTGACCATACCGCCGCCGGCAGAGGCGTCGACGGTCTGGGACTTGAGGTTCTCCTGCGCGGCGGCAAGCTGCTCCTGCATCTTGCGAGCCTGCTTCATCATCTGCTGCATGTTCATACCGGCCATGATGGCTCCTTTACGTGCGGCCGCGCGACAAGCTGCAAGGGCAGCCGGAGCACGGCGGGACTTTCAAACTCAAAAATCGTACCACGGCGCGGGGCAAGCAAGCGGGGCGGACGTGTTCCCTCAGTCGATATACATGTCCTGGAGTGCAAGCCGCGCCCAAAGATTATGCAAAGTTGAATAATTCGCATCTGCATAATATTGAAAGCTAAATCTTGTAGAGCCGGAATCCGGCATTTTCTGCATCCAGCTAGATAACAAAATGCCGAACCGCTGCTCGAGGCGGCGCTCATGATGGCAGGGTATAATTTGATTGTCACAGACAGCAATTTGGAGGTGCCCCATGAATGCCCCCGACGTGCTCCAAAACATCCGCTCAAAACACCCCGTTGCATATGTGGTTCTCTATCTCTTTGTCGGCTGGGCATTACTGGTTATCATCACCCATGCTATAGCCTTTGGAGCAGAACTACTGATAGCCAGCTCGGACCAGCCCGTCGTCAAATGGGAGACGACCGATGAGTGCACCGACGGAACCCGAACCGTTTACTACGACAGCCCGTCCCTCTACCAAGAGTTCAAGGTCAAGATAAAGGACTTCAAGATTGTCGATGCCGAGCCAGGCGTTTATTCGGCAATCGGAGCAACCGTCAACGCCGAGCAAGTCGAGTACACGGACAGCCATGCGACGTATCGTATCGACCTCAGCATCCTAGGGCGACCGTCACGCACCTGTCTGCTCGAATGCGATATACGCGGCACCACACTACACATGTCCGAAATACAGATGCGCCCGGGCAAAGAGATCTCTTCTTGAGCAGCATACCCGCCCGCACGGTTACTCCACCGGTTTGAAGATGGTGGCCTGGCCGAAGACGTTGCGGATGAGGGCTTTGGCCTCGTCCTCGGTCTGCGGGATGCTCGGGGCTGCGCCCTGATGGCCGAAGGGGCTGCCCGCACCGGGGTTGGACTCCCAGGGAGCTGCAGGAGCGCCCTCCTCTTTGGGGGCAGTTGCAGCGGACTTGGGCGCGGACGCCGCACCCGGCACGTCGAACGGAGGCAGATCGTCCCCGCTCGCATCGACAGCGAAGCCGCCAACCATAGCGTCGTCGTAGGGCACCTGCTCGGATTCCCACGGCGCGGACTGCGCGACAGGCTGAGCCTTGGGGGCAGCCGAGCGCTCGGGCGCACGAGGTGCGGGCTCGGTCGGGAGCTTACCCGTGGCAGGAGCGCCGGCGGGGTTGTCGGAGCGTAGCCAGGGGGCTTTGCCCAGGTCAGACGACTTGGGCGCGGGCGAGACGGGCTTGGGCGCGGGTGTCGGAGCAGCCGGTTTGGGCGCCGCGGGCTTAGGCGCCGACGGGGTCGATGCCGCTACCGGCGCCGCTTGCTGCTGCGGCGCGCTGGCGCTCGAGGATACAGGGGCCGCCGAGGACACGGGTTGCGGGTCCGCAGATGCCGCAGCCCGTGCAGATGGAGAATGCTCCTCATGTTGAGGAGCCGGCGTGCCACCCCCATCCAGGACATAGTCGACGGTACGACGACCGAAGACCGCGCAGACCGTCGGCAGGACCACCGACTGCGTATCGGCGCGACCGAGCATCTTAATGGCAAAAGTCGAACCCGCGGGGAACGAGACCGTGAGCTTGGAGCCGTCGTCGGCCGTGGCGCGGGCGTTGAGCAAAAGCCCTGCGTAGGAGGCCTGACGAGCCTTGACGCGCTCGACGACCTCGGCCCATTTGCGCTGGAGCTCGCCGGCGTCCTCAACCGCGGGGGTCTCGGCAGCACCGGCGGCGGCAACCTGGGCGGCGTTGTTGGGCTTGGACACCGACACGGTCGATGCAGCAGGCGCGGAAGCCGGAGCCGCAACGGGCTGAGGCGCGGGGGCCGGCGCAGGCTGAGGTGCAGGCGCTGCAGGCTTGGAAGCTGACACGGACGCAGGACGGGGCGCAGGCTGGGCAGCCGGAACAGCAGCTCCGCGGTCCCAAGGCATGCCACCCTGGCGCGCGGACGTAGCAGCAGGGGCAGCGGATGCCGCCGGAGCGGCAGCACGGGCGCCCGAAATGAGCGTCGGCTGTTGGGCAGCAGCGGGTACGGATGCTGCAGGCGCGGCGGCCTGAGCAGCAGCCACGCTCGCCGGCACGGCGGCATTGGCAACCATGGCCTCCAGGCGTGCCACGCGCTCGGCCAATGCCTCAATCGTTATATCAGCCTCGGGACGTGCCAGACGCGTGCAGGCAATCTCGAGCACCAGGCGCACGTCGCTCGCGCCCCTCATCTCCAGTGCGGCATCGTCAAGCACCGTCAGCACGCGGGCCAGGCGGTCGGCAGGATGCTCGCCAAAGGCAGCGGCCTCGGCAGCAAGCGCCTCGGCCTGCTCGGAGCCGCCCTCAAACAGCTCGGCACGGGCACCGGCAACGCAGGCAACGTACACGTCGCGCACATGCGCCACCAGGTCGCGCGTCAGCTCCAGCAGGTCATTGCCCTCCTCGACCTGCGCACGGATCAGTCCATAGAGCTCGGCAACATCGCGATCGGCAATGGCGCGGGAAAACTCGCCCAGAATCTGGTCCGAAACCTCGCCCAAAAGCGAGCGGGCGTCGTCTGCATGCACAGAACCGTTGCCAAAGACGCTCAGCTGCTCCAGCGTGGAAAGCGCGTCGCGCATACCGCCCTTGGCATGGCGCGCCACAATGGCGAGTGCCTCGTCGTCGTAATCGAAGCCCTCCTGCTCGCACACGTAAGACAGGCGATGCTCGATATCCTCGTTGCCGATGCGGTGGAAATCGAAGCGCTGGCAGCGTGAGAGAATGGTCTCCAGAATCTTTTGCGGGTCGGTGGTGCACAGCACAAAGATCACGTGTGCCGGCGGCTCCTCAAGCGTCTTGAGCAGCGCGTTGAACGCCGCCGTCGTGAGCATGTGGACCTCGTCGATGATATAAATCTTGTACTTGCCGCGCACTGGGGCAAAGTTGACGGAGTTGATGATTTCCTCGCGCACGTTGTCCACGCCGGTACGGCTTGCGGCATCGAGCTCGTAGACATCGGGGTGGTTACCCTCGGCAATGAGCTCGCACTCCTCGCAAGTACCGTCGGGCATGCAGCCGCTTGCACCCTCGGCGCGCGCCGCCTCGGCATTGCGGCACAGCAGCGCCTTGGCCAGAATGCGCGCCATGGTGGTCTTGCCCGTGCCGCGCGGTCCGCAGAACAGGTAGGCGTGGGACAGGCGCCCCTCGGTGATGGCGTGCTCGAGCGTCGAGACGATATGCTGCTGGCCCACCACGGAGTCAAAGGTGAGCGGGCGATACTTTCGGTACAACGATTCCATGGGTGCTCCCCCGGGTATACTGAGTCTTGTTGCCGCGGCGGCCATGCGGTCGCACGGCATACTGCATTCCATAATAACCCGTACGGCGAGCCCGCCGCGATAGGAGTCCAAAGAGCATGGCAGACGCAGAGAGCAACCTCGTTCCCTCCGAAGCAGCCGACCAGGTCGAGGTCGCGCTCGAGGAGCAGGCCGCAGCCGATGACGGCATCCTGTACCTCAACGAGTACCAGTACGAAAACGACCTGGTCACCGACTTCGCCCGCCTGGTCGCCTCGCCCAGGCGTCGCGGCTCGCTGTATGTCGCCGCGGCAGTTGCCGCGCTCATCGGCATCGGCATGCTGGTGGCCGGCGGCAGCTGGATCAAGTTCGGCGTCGTGTTGATCGTGTTCGGCGCCTTTTTGGCCTGGTGGAGCAAGAACCTGCACCACACGCTCGCCCGCGACTTTATCGACGCCGTCGAGGCCGACGAGTCCATGGGTGGCCGCTATCGCCGCGTCGCCGCCAACGAGGACGGCCTGATGGTTTGGGGCAAGAGCGGCAAGTCGCAGTTCTTCCCGTTTGACAAGCTCGACCACGTACTCGACGGCGAGCGCATCTTTGTGGCCATGTTCGCCGACCAGGGCGTGACGATCCCCAAGGACACCTTCGTCCGTGGCGATGCCGAGCAGTTCGGTCCCTTCCTCAAGGCCCGCATCAACAAAAAACTCCGCATCGAGACCAAGAAGAAGAAAATGAAGGCCGAGAAGGCCGCCGCCGAGGCCAAGCAGGGCGACAAGCCCCAGGAGACCAAGGGCAAGCGGCGCAAGCAGAAGAAGAACAAGAAGAAGCGCTAAGGCCAAGCCAGGCAGGCAGCCTCGCATCCCGCTATCCTCCCCATGCACCCGAGCGTGCTACACTAGCAGCATCTATGCCACCGCGAACGGCTCGGCCCCGCGCCCGCCGCTCGCAAACGAACTTTAAACGCACGAGGGTTGGCCATGCCGCTTTTCTCGCAACATACCGCCCGGTTCTCGCCGGACGTTCCTTTGGAGGGCACCAGCTCTCGCGAGCTGCTCAAGCGGTACCAGCCGCTCGAGACACTTGCGACCGGCGGTTTTGGCTCCATCGAGATCTGCCGCGACACGCACCTGCGCCGCCGCGTCGCCATTAAGCGCATCCCCCTTATTAACGGTGTCGGCATGCCCGCCAGCGACATCATGGATGTCCTGCGCGAGGCGCACACCGCCGCCATGCTTCAACATCCCAATATCGTGCAGGTCATCGACTTTACGCACGACACAGCCTATGCCTACCTGGTTATGGAATATGTCGATGGCATGTCGCTGGCCGAGTTTTTGCACCGCGTGGACGGCCACTCACTTACCTTTGACGAGGCCGCGGCCATTGCCGATGCCCTGGGCCAGGCGCTCACCTTCGCCCATAGTAATGGCGTACTCCACCTGGACATTAAGCCCGCCAACGTGCTCATCGACCACTCGGGCAATGTAAAGCTCACCGACTTTGGCATGGCGCGACTGTCGTCCGCCGGTGGCTTTGGCTGCTCGCGCGGCGGCACCATCGGCTACATGCCGCCCGAGCAGCTCGATATCGAGACCGGCACGGTCGACGAGCGCGCCGATGTCTTTGCCCTCGCCTGTGTGATCTACGAGGGCCTGTGCGGCAGCGCTCCCTTTATGGCGGCCACGCCCGCCGACTCGCTCGACCGCATCATCGGCGGCGCCACCTATCCCAGCGAGCTGATACCACACTTCCCCCCGGGAGCCGAGACCGCGCTCATGAGCGCGCTCTCCCCCATGCCGCAGGACCGCCCCAACAGCATCGAGGCATTTTGCGACCAGCTCCTTGCCGGTCTGGGCAGCGTACGCGAGGGCCGTCGCAGCCTGGAGCAAATGGTTGGCGAGCTTTCGGATGACGAGCAGGAGCTCGACGATATCGAGCCGTCGCACTACGAGGACGACGCCATCGAGGTCGACCCCGCACTCGGCTGGGCGGGCACGCGCTGGAGCCATGCGCGCGACTACACCATGCGCACTATCTCGGCGCTAACGTGCGGCACCTTTAGCTTTTTGCTGATGCAAACGGCCGGGGTCGCGGCGCTTCCCGGCCTGGTCATTGCGGCTATCGCGATCGGAGCGGCGGCTGGCCTGGCCCCCCAGATTGGCTCGGCCATCTCGGCCGTGGGCTTTTTGGTGCTCATGGCCAACGCCACCATGCAGGCGCAGGGCATCCTGTCGATGTTGCCCGTCGCGGTGATCTTTGCCGCCGCCATATCCGGTTGGTGGATCGCCTGGGGTCGCACCGAGGCTGCCGCGAGCGCCGCGCTCACCTGTGCGCTCGCGCTTGGCTGTCTGACCGGCAATACCTTCCTGGCAGCTGGGGTCGCCGCCGGCGTCGCGTCATTTTGGCTCGGCCCGGCAAGCGCCGCAGCGGCAACGGGCATGGGCGCGCTTTTTGCCCGTCTGGCCACGGTCGCGCTTTCAGCCGGAGGCGTACTGGGGCTCGGTAACGTTGCCGCAGCGCTGGGAGACCCACTCCTTTGGGCTGCCTTTGTGCTGGTCGCGGCAACTGCCGCAGCGTCATCTGCGCTGCTCAATGCCCATGCCAAGCGTGCCGATCAGGGCTCAAACCTTGCCGCAATCGCCGCCATCGCTGTCACCGGCATCGGCTGCGCAGCGGCGTCCTGTCTTGCACACCATATGGAAATTGCCGGCCTTGCAGCCGCGGTCGTCGCCAAGGCGGCGGTTGCGGGAACCCTATCCTCTATAATCGTTGGGATATGCCTTTATTTGCTCGGATACCAAAGAACCTATACGGAGAGTGATCTTTCGTGAACTTCCTGAACATCTTCGAGGACCACGTGGCCGGCATCTTCGGTGCCACCCGTGCCCCGTTCTCCTTTAAGAAGCTTGCCAAGCAGGCCGCTCGCGACATGGAGGATCAGACTCTGGTGATCAACGGCGTCAACACGGCGCCGGCACTCTATACCATCCTTATCGCCGCCGACGACGATCCCATGCTCGCCCCGTTCTACCCCGAGCTTTCGCGCGAGGTCCGCGAGTTTGTGAAGGCGCAGGCCGAAAAGCGCCGCTATGTCTTTGTCGGCGAGCCCCTCGTGCGCTTTATGATCGATCCGCAGCTGCGCGCCGGCAAGTTCTCGGTCTTTGCCGAGAACGTCGATGCCCCCACGCTCGGCCGCCTGTACGAAGAAGAGCGCGCCTATCAGAACGGCCTGGGCCAGAACAACTCCGCGGCAAGCCGTGCCGCCAGCGCCCCGCGCGCCGGCCAGCAGCAGTTTGCTGCCCCGCAGCAGCAGCGCCCCGCCGCCATGCCCCAGCAGCAGCCGACGCCTCGCGCCGCCGCTCCCGACCCGCTTGCCGTGGCAGACCCCTTCGCGCCTAGCGTCCCCGACCCCGCCGCCGCACCCATCCCGGTGCCGCAGACCGTCTCGCGCGACGCGCTTGCCGGCATGGGCGGAGCCGCCGCGACCGGTGCCGCCGTGGGCCTAGGCGCCGCAGCCGGCATCGCCTCCAACATGGCGAGCACTCGCGCCCCGCAGCGCCCGCTCGCCCAGCTCGTCGACGTCGTGAGCGGCGAGAGCCATAGCATCACCTCCGCACAGGTGACCATCGGTCGCGAGCGCTCAGTTTCCGACATTGCCCTGCGCGACCCCAACGTGTCGCGCCGCCACGCCCAGCTCACCTTTACGGGCTCGGATTGGTCGATCGAGGACCTCAATTCCACCAACGGCACGCTCGTCAACAACCGCCGCATTACGCGCTGCCCGCTGCGCAACGGCGATCTGCTGACGTTTGGCCTGAGTACCTTTGAATTTAGGGGATAGTCGCTTATGAACATCGATATCGTCCTTTTTGCAGGCCGCATCGTCCTGGTCGCCCTGCTCTATATCTTCTTGTTCGCCGTCATGAAGACCGGCGTGGGACTTGTGCGCGGGCAGCGCCGCGACTCGGCTATCTGGACGATCGATGTGGACAAGGGTCCGCGCGGTATCCGCGGCATCCACGTAGACATGCTCGGCCCCGTCATCGTCGGTCGCTCGCCATCTTCGGACATCTGCATCAACGAACCGTTCGTCTCGGCCTCGCATGCGCGCTTTTCGCTGCAGGGCCCGGCACTCATCATCGAGGACCTCAACTCGCTTAACGGCACGCTCGTCAACGGCCGCCAGCTCGTGGAGCCCGCGACGCTGCGTGAGGGCGACGAAGTCCAGATTGGCGACGTGGTCATGAAGGTGAACCGTCGATGATCGACGAGGAGAACAAGTCCGCAACTATGACCGAGGCACCGGCCGCCGCCACAGCTGCGCCGGCCCACGCCGCTCCGGCGGGCTCCGCACCCGTGGAGCCCGAGGACACCGTGTTCTCCCTGCCTCTTTCGCATGTAACGCACGATATTTCGGATCTCGCCGATAACGAGGACGAAGAGGATGCCGTAGCGGCGCCCATCGGCGCACATGCTGCGGAACAGCCCACAGCGCCCGAAGCAACCCCGGCGCCGGCTCACTTTGCAGAGCCCGTCGCCGCGGCAATCAACGAGAGCGCTGCGGTGTTTGCGGCACCCGAGCCCGCCGCGCCGGCGTTTCCCATAGCCCCGGCATCCGAGGTTGCACCCGCGTCTACGCCGACGCCCGAGGCGGGGACATCCCCCGAGGACGGCCCTGCACCCAAGACCCCGCAACCTGCGCCCGCAAGCGAGTCCGATGCCGTGGCCGAGCCCGCCGCCCAGTCGCAAAGCACGCCCGCGCCGTCGCACTTTGCGACGCCCGAGCCTATAGACGTCAGCCCGCAAGACGACGAGTCGACCGCCCGCGTGTCCGAGGAGCCCGACTCCCCGGACACCGGCGACTCCGAATCAAACGCCGAGACAAGCACCGTCTCTCCCGGTGACACAGCAGAGATCGACGTTGCCGCCGTTGAGGCCAAGCTCAAAGACCCCGGCTCGACCATGAGTTTTGAGCCCCTGACCGAGGAGCGCATCGAGACCGACTCGACCTATGATGCCGGCACCACCACGCAACTCATGTGGGGCGCCCGCTCCGACGTTGGCTGCGTGCGCCCGCACAATGAGGATTCCTACCTGGTGCAGTCGCCGCTCTTTTGCGTATGCGACGGCATGGGTGGTCACGCTGCCGGCGAGGTGGCCTCTTCTATCGCTGTCGAGACTATTGCCAAGACGGCCCCACAGTCCGCCGACGCAGCACGCCTGGCCGCAGCCGTCGAGGCAGCCAACGCCGCCGTAATCGAGGCGGCCCTGAACGGCCTGGGCAAGCCCGGCATGGGCTGCACAGCCACTTGCGCCTATATCGAAAACGACACGCTCGCCATCGCCCACGTGGGTGACTCTCGCGCCTACCTGCTCCACGAGGGCACGCTCATCCGCGTGACCCGCGACCACTCCTACGTGGAGGAGCTCGTGGACGCCGGCGAGATCACGGCAGATGAGGCTCGCGTCCACCCCAACCGTTCGGTCATCACCCGCGCGCTGGGCTCGGACCCCGCTATGTATGCCGACCACTTCACTCTGCATATCGAGGAAGGCGACCGCCTGATCCTGTGCTCCGACGGCCTTTCGAGCATGATTCCCGATAGCGATATCGAGAACATCGCCACGCAGTCCTCAACCGCGCAAATCTGCGTCGACAACCTAGTGGACGCGGCGCTTGCCGCCGGCGGCCACGACAACGTGACCGTAGTAGTCGTTGACCTGGTTGACGATGGCGTTATGCGCGAGGCGCAGCGCGTGCGTCGCCGCAACATTACTATCGCCGCCATCCTGGCCCTCGTCTTTGTGCTGGCAGCTGGCATCTGGGCCTACACGGGTGTCACCGGCTCGTACTACCTGGGTACCTACCAGGGCAATGTCGCCGTCTGGCGCGGCCTGCCCGGCAAGCCGCTCGGACTCAAGCTCCACTGGCTCGAAAGCGAAACCAGCATCAAGCTATCCGACCTGCCCGAAGACACGCAAAACCGCCTCAAGGCGGGTATTCCGCAAACAAGTGTCGACGATGCGCAGGACACGATATCCAAGTACCGCCACCAGATCGACGAGGAGCAGACCCGCCAGGTGATCGACGCGCAAACGATTCGCGACAACACCAATCAGGGATCGACCTCCGAATCAGATTCCGAGAAAACCGCCGAACAGTCCGCCGAGGCCGAAGCCTCCGATAAGAATTAGAAAGGGAGTGCCGCTTATGAGTCGCCGCAACACCGAGCTGCTCTTGCTCATCGCCTCGGCGTTCCCCGTCATCCTGCTGTATGCGATGTACGTCCTCACCGCGGGCGCTGCCATCTCCTTTGAGACGCTCGCCGTACCGATCGGCCTCTTTGCCGCCTTTGCCGCGGCCCACATTGCCGTGCGCATCTTGGCGCCCGGTGCCGACCCCGCCATCCTGCCCATTGTCTTTGTGCTTTCGGGCATCGGCATCACGTTCGTGACGCGTCTCGCCCCCGCTCTCGCCATCTCACAGCTCATCATCCTGTTTGTCTCGGTGGCCCTGATGGTGGGAACGCTCGCACTGGTCAAAAACCTCGACGTGGTCATGCGCTACAAGTACACCTTTGGCATTATCGGCATCATCCTGCTGATGCTGCCCATCTTTATCGGCACCACGATCTCGGGCTCCAAGCTCTGGATTCGCATCGCGGGCTTTACCATCCAGCCCGGCGAGTTCGCCAAGGTCTTTATCGTGCTGTTCCTGGCCGGGTACCTGGCCGAGAACCGCGAGCTGCTCTCCATCTCCAACCGCAAGATCCTGGGCTTTAAGATCCCTCGCCTGCGACTGCTGCTGCCGCTGTTTGCCGTGTGGGGTGTGTGCCTGCTCGTCGTCGTCTTCGAACGCGATCTTGGTTCGGCCGTGCTGTTCTACACCATCTTCTTGCTGATGCTCTACGTTGCCACGGGGCGCTTTTCGTATGTCGTTATCGGCCTTGCGCTCTTAGCTGTTGGAGCCGTGGGCGCCTACAAGTTCCTGTCGCACGTTCAGGTGCGTTTCCAGGTTTGGCTCGATCCGTTTAAGGACGCCCAGGGCCAGGGCTACCAGATCGTCCAGTCGCTCTTTTCGCTTGCCGATGGCGGCCTGGTCGGTGTTGGCATCGGCAACGGCATGGCCAACAACATCCCTGTCGTCGAGTCCGACTTTATCTTCTCGGCTATCGGCGAGGAGATGGGCCTTTTGGGCGGCGGCGCCGTGCTCATCCTGTTTATGCTCTTTGCCGTGCGTGGCCTCACCACGGCTGCCCGCGCTAAATCCGACCTCGCCGCCTTTAGTGCCACAGGCCTTACGGCCGCCATCAGCTTCCAGGCCTTCTTGATCGTGGGCGGCGTCACCCGCCTGATCCCGCTGACCGGCGTCACTCTGCCCTTTATGAGCCAGGGCGGCTCCTCGCTGCTGGCGAGCTTTATCATCGTCGCGCTCCTGCTGCGCGCCGGTGACGAGGCTACCGGACGCGAGGCCGAGCTTACCGGCACCGGCACCATGGCCGCCATCACCGATGATCAGGTCGCATCTGCCGCCGCCCCGACGGGCACGCGCTTTGCCACCTCGTCTTCCTACGGCAGCGGCAGCCATTCCGTCGGCTCGCGCATGCGACGTCGCCTGCTCGACACGCCTGAATCCGGTGTGCTCGGCCGCGTTGCGCTCGCCAACCGTCTAACCCGCGCGGTGCTCGCCTTTACGGCGCTGTTCGCCATCCTTATCGGCAACCTCACCTATGTCCAGGTCATTAAGGCAAAGGACTATCAGGACATGCCGACCAACAACCACACCATCGCCCGCTCCAAGTACATCCAGCGCGGCTCCATCATCACGTCCGACGGCGTGACGCTGGCCGAGTCGCTGCAGCAGGAGGACGGCACCTACGTACGCTCCTACCCCAACGGTAACCTGGCAGCGCACGTGGTTGGCTACGTGAGCCAGCAGTATGGCACCACCGCCATCGAGAGCGTCATGAACGACACGCTCACCGGCTCTAAGGATTACTCAAGCTGGAACAACGCCATCGCGTCGCTCGCGGGCCAGACCCAGCCGGGCAACACCGCCAAGCTCACCATCGACTCGCGCATCCAGACGGCTGCTGAGCAGGCGCTCAAGGGCTTTAAGGGCGCTGTAGTGGTCATCGACCCGCGTACCGGCGCGGTGCTCGCATGTGCCAGCTCGCCCACCTACGACAACACCAACATCGATGCCCTGCTGCAGACGGGCGGCGGCGAGGACGGCTCCATGTACAATCGCGCCATGGACGCGCTGTACACGCCGGGCTCAACGTTTAAGGTCGTTACGCTTTCCGCGGCACTCGAGACCGGCACCGCCAGCCTTACCAGCACCTACCAGGCGCCCGGCTCCATGGACATCGGCAACGCACCGGTCACTAACTCTGCCAACGAGAGCTACGGCACCATCAGCCTGCAGCAGGCCTTTGCCGTGTCCTCCAACGTCGTCTTTGGCCAGGTGGCAAACGAAGTTGGCGCAAACACGCTCGTGCAGTTTGCCAACGCCTTTGGCTACGGCCAAAAGCTCGGCCAGGACCTGACCTCCGCGGCCTCCATCATGGCCGACCCGTCGCTCATGACCGAGTGGGAGACCGCCTGGGCCGGTGCCGGCCAGCCTGTCGGCATGGACCACACGCCCGGCCCGCAGACCACCGTCATGCAAAACGCCGTGATTGCCGCCGCCATCGCTAACAGCGGCGTGGTCATGGACCCGTACTTTGTAGCCCAGGTACTCGCCCCGGACGGAACCGTGGTCAAGACCACGCAGTCCCGCTCGCTGGGTCAGGCCGTCAGCTCCGCCACGGCCGACCAGGTCAAGCAGGCCATGCTCGCCGTCGTCCAGTCCGGCACCGGCACCGATGCCCAGATCCCCGGCGTCAAGGTCGCCGGCAAGACCGGCTCGGCCGAGACCGGCGGCACCAACGTCAACTCGATGTTCGTTGGCTTTGCACCTTACGATTCACCCACGGTCGCCATCTCGGTGGCCTTGGAGGATTTCGACAAGCATGACGTCGAGGCCGCCAAGATTGCCGGTATCGTCCTGACCGCGGCGCTTGCCGCACAGGGAGCGTGATGCCCATGATCGAATCGGACACCCGAGGCGCGCCGCGACCGAAGAGTTAGCGGCAACACGCCACACGGCCCCAGCGGCCACATCGTAGGTACTACACACATCGTTGAGCGAATAGTTATGTTAGGAGCAGGAATGGAACAGAGGGTCCTCGGGGGAAGATACCTCCTCAAGGATAAGGTGGGAACAGGCGGCATGGCGACCGTCTACCGTGCACAGGACCAGGTCCTCGACCGCACGGTTGCCGTCAAGATCATGCTGCCGCAGTATGCTGGCGACGCAACCTTCGCCGCGCGCTTTAAGCAGGAGGCCCAGGCAGCAGCCGGTCTCTCCTCCCCCTATATCGTGGGCGTCTACGATTGGGGCAAGGACGGCGACACCTATTACATCGTCATGGAGTACCTGCGCGGCACCGACCTTAAGAGCGGCATCAAGAGCCACGGCGCCCTCGACCCCAAGAAGGTCGCCCAGATCGGCTCGCAGATCAGCTCCGCGCTTTCGGTCGCCCACAAGCACGAAATCATCCACCGCGACATTAAGCCGCAGAACATCATGGTGCTGCCCGACGGCAACATCAAGGTGATGGACTTTGGCATCGCGCGTGCCAAGAACAGCCACCTCACGCAAGATAACAACGTGCTGGGAACCGCCCACTACGTCAGCCCCGAGCAGACCCGCGGTCAGGACCTCGGCCCCACCTCGGATATCTACTCGCTGGGCGTCGTGATGTACGAGTGCGCCACCGGCCGCGTTCCCTTTGACGGTGACGACGCCATCTCGGTCGCACTCAAGCAAGTCAACGAGCTGCCTATTCCGCCGAGCCAGATCAACTCCGGTGTCGACGCCGACCTTGAGCGCATCATCCTCAAGTGCATGGAGAAGGACCCGGCAAACCGCTTCCAGACCGCCGACGAGCTTCGTCAGGTGCTCAACAGCTACCTGTCGGGCCGTGCCGTCAACGTCTCGGAGCCCACGCGCATCATCGGTGCCCCCGGTGAGCTGGGCGCCACCAAGACTCGCGAGCTTTCCGATCAGACGCGCGCCATGGTGCGTCCCGTCTCGGGCGTGAGCGGCCAGAATACCGCCCGTAGCTCGGTTTCGGGCTCCACCGGCTCCTACGAGGTCGAAAAGCCCAAATCCAACAAGAACAAGATCATCGCCGCCGTGGTGGCAGCCGTTGCCGTCATCGGCATCGTGGTGGCCTTTGCCACAGGACTCTTTGGCGGCGAGCAGGTCACCGTGCCCGATGTGCTGGGCAAGGACCAGCAGACTGCCGTCGAGCTGATCAAGGAAGCCGGCCTGGAGGTCGGCACCGTCGACCAGAGCTACAACGACGACGTCGACGAGGGCAAGGTTGCCGAGCAGACCCCCAACGGCAACGCCAAGAAGCCCAAGGGCACGCGCGTGAACCTGGTGGTCTCCAAGGGCCCCAAGCCCTCCGAGAAGGTTGAGGTTCCGCAGCTCGTTGGCCTGACCAAGGACCAAGCAGAAGCCGCACTGGCAAGCGTTGGCCTGAAGGGCAACGCCTCCGAGGAGGCCAACGAGGCTGATGAGGGCCAGGTCTTTGAGCAGGGCACCGAAGCCGGTAAGGAAGTCGCGAAGGGCACGACCATCTCGTACAAGGTCTCGAGCGGCCCGGATACCACGTCCGTCCCCGACCTGACCGACATGACCGAGGCCCAAGCACGCAACGCCCTCGATATGGCAGGCTTTGGCGTCGACGTGAGCTACCAGGAGAACGACTCGGTTACCGAGGGCACCGTGATCAGCTGGAACCCCAGCGGCAAGCAGAAGCCCGGCGCCACGATTACCGTCGTCATTGCCAAGAAGTCCGGCAAGGCCAGTGTTCCGGGCAACCTGTACGGCAAGAGCATATCCGCCGCCGTCACCGCGCTCAACAACGCCGGTTTCTATAACATTGGCTTCTGTGACCAGAACGGCAATCCCGTAAGCGGTAACGAGGATGCCACCGTTACAGGCGTCTCCCCCACCGGCAAGCAGTCCACCGACAGCACGATTACACTGACGGTCGCACTTTCTGGTTCGGGCTCGGGCTCGGGCACGGGCACGGGCGACGATTCCGGTACGACCAACTAGTCGCCACCTCACCGCTCATTACGGCTTTCGCCGCAAACATATTCGCTCACAGGCGCCCGCTTGCTCCCCGGCAAGCGGGCGCTTTGTTTATCGACAGGCCAGGGCTCCATAGCAACACAAAGAGGCCCGCAAAAACAAGCCTCCCAGGTGACAACAGAATATGTAATGCAGTAATTACTAGCCGCAGAACTTCACCATGGTCTCGACCACGAGCTTCTCGGAGTTGAGCTGCTGTATCATGATGCCCTGCTGGAACAGCGGGATGTTGGCGCGCGTGCGCTCCGGATCGGAGTGCTCGACGAACTCCTTCTTATCCAAGGTGCAGACCGAGCGCGACAAAACGACTTCGAAGCGACCCATTACGGCATCGCGCATGCGCTACAATCTCGGTTAATCTGTTAACCACCCGAAAGCAGCAGGAGGCCCCATGCCCACACCAGGCAAGCGCCCATCCATGCGCCAGATTGCCGTCGCGGCCGGCGTATCCGTCGCCACGGTCTCCCACGTCATCAACGGCAGCGGCCGTTTTTCCGAAGACACCCGCAAACGCGTGGAAGCCGCCCTAAAGGAATACGGCTACGTCACGAACATGGCGGCGAAGAGCCTCCGTATGGCCCAGTCCCGGACCATCGGCATGATCGTGCCGGACATCTCCAACGACTTCTTTTCCAAGATCGCCCTGCATGTGGAGCGCGAGCTGGCAACCGAGGACTACTCGGTCTTTGTTTGCAACAGCGCCAATGACCCCGCCCGCGAGCGTGACTACTTCCGCACGCTGGCAAGCAAGCAGGCCGACGGTATCATCTGTATCTCCGGCCTGCGCAGGCTCGACGGCGAGTTCGTCCCCCACGGAATCCCCGTGGTCTGCATCGACCGTGCGCCCGAAAACGACCTCGGTTTCCCACACGTGGGCTCCGACAACATCGGCGGTGGCTACATGGCGACCGAGCACCTCATCGAGCGCGGCTGCAAGGACATCCTGAGCATCTCGAGTTTTACCGCCAACTACCCCGGCAACGAGCGCCAGATGGGCTACGAGCGGGCGCTCGCCGCGCACGGAATGCCGCTACGCCGCGACTACCAGCTGTTTGTCTCGGGTAAGCAGCCGAGCATCATCGAGTCGGAAGAGCTCGTGACCGACTTCCTCTCCACGGGCTACCCCGTCGACGGCGTCTTCGCCCATAGCGACCACGCAGCCGTGGGCGCGCTGCGTGCGCTCGTTGCCGCCGGCAAGCGCGTACCCGAAGACGTCCGTCTCATCGGCTTCGACGATTCCGTTTACGCGCAGCTTCCGACGCCGCAAATCAGCACCATCCGCCGCTTCCCCGAGCGCCTCGCGCACGAGGGATGTCAGGCCCTGCTCGCCCTGCTGCGCGGCGAAGAGCCCGAGATGGAGACGCTTGTCCCCGTTAAGCTCGTGCAACGCGCGAGCAGCTAGACAGCGGGCAGCGAATAGCCGCGTTTTTCTCTCGCATGTGCTCTATCCCACGCGCGACATGCAAAAAGCCCGCCACCACACGGGTGACGGACTTTTCCGCTACCAGCCGCGTGCTTCCTCCGCACGTACGAGCTGACGAGCCTCGATCTGGCGAATCATATCGATGCGTCGCTGGTGACGGCCGCCCTCGAACTCGCCGGTGAGCCAGGCGTCGACAATCATTTTGGCCAGCTCGATGCCTACCACACGAGCACCAAATGCGAGCATGTTGGTGTTGTTGTGCTCGCGCGACAGGCGAGCGGAATACGGCTCAGAGCAGGTGCAGCAACGGATACCGCGCACCTTGTTGGCGGCAAGCGAGATGCCTACACCCGTACCGCAGATAACGATACCGCGATCAACCTCGCCGGACATGACAGCGTCCGCCACGGCCTCACCCGCGATGGGATAGTCAAAGCGCTCGGTGCTGTCCGTACCGAAGTTCACGACTTCGTAGCCGTACTTCTCCTGGATATACGCCGTGATGGCTTCCTTGTACTCGACTGCGACGTGGTCGTTTCCAATACCGATCTTCAAAAGAGACCCCTTTCCATAAGAACCATTCGCGCATGCCGCGCGCTCAATCCATCCTAATTCGCCGTTCCGCTTCTAATACACCTCGCCGGCGCGCAAACGGCGCAGACACTCCTCGTAACCAGCGTCCTTGCCAAACAGCGCACTGGTGCCCAGGATAAATCCGTCCGCGCCAATGGCGGACAGGTCGCGCACGCGCTCGGGCGAGCAGGCGCCGTCGATCATGAGCTTGAAGCCAAAGCGCTCCTTCAGCGCGGCAAGGCGACGCACCTTGTCGTTCGTGAACTCGATAAAGCTCTGACCGGCAAAACCCGGATTCACCGTCATGACCATCACGTAATCGCAGAGGTTCAACATCTCCTCGATCTCGGAGATAGAGGTGTCGGGGTTCACGGCGATACCGGCGCTCTTGCCGAGGGACTTAATCGCGGCGAGTGTCTTGACCACGTAACGCTCGGACTCCGGATGGATATAGATGATGTCCGCGCCGGCGGAGGCGAAAAGTTCAACCTTGCTGGCAGGATTCTCGACCATAAGGTGCACGTCGACGAGCTTGTTGGTGGCAGCTCGCACGGCCTTGATGTCTTCGAGACCCATGGCGAAATTGGGAACGAAACTGCCGTCCATCACGTCGCAATGGAAGATGTCGATGCCGGCGGCGTCGAGATCCTCGACGGTCGCACGCAGATTGCCGTAGTCGGCGCACATGAGACTGGGGCAGAGCAGCATAGTGAACTCCTTATCTGCTCGGTGATTATCTACTCGGTGGTAATTAATCGTTTAACCTTTATCTACAGTCTCGCTGATTAATCGTTTAACCACGTTGTTAACCTGCAGGCTTTTCCAGATTCACAACGTTGCCATATTTGCCTATCTAGCTGGTATCATGCAGGAGCCCGCACCACGAAACGCTGTCGTATTCCCTAGGAAGAAATCCCGCTACGCGGACAGCAGCAGCCAGGGGCCGCAATCCGCAGGCCTGAGCCCGGACCCCCTACGCTCCAGGCGTGATCAGGCGCGCGCACTGGGCGATCTTCTCGTCATAGGACTCCGCGATAATCGACACACCATCGAACCCAAACGCGCGAACATTCGAGAACTGATGGAACTTCGAGCTGTCGCACAGCACGTACGCCTTATTCGAATTCTCGCGCACGATGCGCTTCTTCGCCGCCTCAACGTAGGAGGGCGTCATGACGCCGCGGTCCTCGTCAATCGCGTTGGTCCCGATAAACGCCTTATCGAAGTACAGATCGCGCAGGATCGATTCGGTCATAGACCCGCAGAACGAGGAGTTCACATAGTTGAACTCGCCACCCACCACGATGAGCTGGGCGCGCGTCTCGCTCTTAATCAGGCACGCCGAGGCATCCGTCGTGTAAATTGTCACGTCGCGGTCGAGCAGCAGACGCAGCAGCGCCGTGCAGGTGGAACCCGAGTCCAAGTAGAGCGTGTCCCCGTCCTCAACAAAACGCAAGGCGACTTGGGCAATCTGTTCCTTCTCACTCCCGTGTAGGCCCGAACGCGTCGAGATACTCACCTCGTGGACAGCCGAGAGGAGCCTCACCGCGCCGCCCGAAAGATGCTCAACCTTGCCAAGCGCCTCCAGCTCCTTGAGGTCGCGACGTAGCGTCGAAATAGAGACGCCCGGCAGCTCCTCCTGCAGCTCGGAAATCCTCGCGAGGCCCGACTTCTGCAGGCACTCTACAATTCGCTCCTGGCGCTCATACGGAATCATATTGGGAACCTCTCCAAACCACTCTGCTTCACGCTCGTTCATTTCTTTTCGAAAAGTGTAACGCACAAGCAGAATAGCGGCCGCCACCTGTTGCGATGACGACCGCTTAATCGATTGACCTACCCTCTCGTTCACAATTTGAACGAGGTTGACACACCTCGCGTAAGCGCGACGCTCTTCAAGCGAAGAGAACGACCCTAGGAGAGGCGGCGCATCCGGGGCTCTTAGGCGAGCTGATCCTCCTTGCCGGTGAAGGCGAAGGCAAGAACACCGGCCACGACGGCGGAAATGAGCATGCCGACCATAGCCCAAGCGAAGTTCATGGGGTCGGAACTCACGAAAGCCGGGAACGTAGTGACGGAACCGAAGGTGAACGCAGTGGTGACGACCTTCATGATACCGAGGAACGCGCCGCCGACGGCACCGCCGATGATCTGCGCAAGCCAGACCTTCTTGTTCTTCACGAGCATACCGAACAGCGTGGGCTCGATGATGGCGGACAGGGCGATCGATACGACACCGGTCATCGCGAAGCTCTTGAGCTTCTGGTCGCGGGCCTTGAGGAACACGCCGAAGGCGCAGCCGATAACGGCGAAGTTGCAGGCGAAGGTGAAGGGGCAGATGTAGTCGAAGCCGTTCTGAGCGATGTTGTTGATCATGATGGGGTTCACGGCCCAGTGGATGCCCATGGACACCAGCACGGACCAGCCGCCGCCAACCAGCACGCCGGCGAACACGGAGCTGCGCTCGATCAGCCAGTTGACCACGAAGGCGATGGCCTCACCAGCGTAGACACCCAGGGGACCGATGACGAGCATGGTGAGCGGAACCATAACGATCAGGGAGATGGCGGGCAGCACGACGAGCTTGAGCATCTCGGAAACGTGCTCATCGAGCCACTTGTACAGGTACGAGTAGACCCAGACAGACAAGATGGCAGGGATAACCGTGGAGTTGTAGTTCATGAGAACCACGGGGATGCCGAAGAAGTCCGTCATGGCGCCGTTGCCCGCGTCGCCCATGAGGGCGATGAAGTCCGGGTAGAGCAGGCACGCGCCGAGCAGCGCCGACAGGTACGGGCTCGCGCCGAAGCGCTTGCCGGCGGAGAAGCCGAGCAGCACGGGCAGGAAGTAGAACACGCTCATGGCCAGGGTGTACAGGATGGTGTAGGTACCCGTGCCCTCAGCGATGATGCCGAGCTGGGCGGCCAGGATAACGAAGCCGCGCAGGATACCGGAGCCGGCCATGGCGGGCAGCAGCGGGGCAAAGATGCCGGAGATCGCGGAGAAGACCTGGCTGACGATGCTCTCGCCCTCGTCCTTGGTAGCAGCGGAGATTTCCACGCCCGAACCCTTGACCAGCGGCTCAAACTTCTCGTACAGCTTCGGGACCTCAGTGCCGATGAGGACCTGGTACTGACCGGCCTTGTTCAGCGTGTTCACAACGCCTTCGACTTCCTTGACCGCAGCGTCGTCGCAAGCCGCGTCGTCTTTGAGATTGAGGCGCAGGCGCGTCGCGCAGTGCGTCATGCCCGAGATGTTCTCGGGACCACCGACGGCGTCCAGAATCCCCTGAGCCATCGCGTTCCAGTCGCGTTTCATTGGTTACCTCCCCATTGCGCAGAAGAGCTCGCGGACAAGCTCGGCTGCCTTAATCGCGTCGTTTGCATCGATAACGGATTGGATCTTCTCCATGCTTACGGCCTCGATGGCGTCGTTGAGCAGATGGATCATCTGGTCGTTCTGTGCAGCCTCGCCGGCAGCGAGCTCGATGACCGGGAACGTGTCGAAGTAGATTGCGCTGTCGTAACCGTGCTTCTTCACGTAGTAGAGGAACTCGAGGGTCTTCACCGGCGTGGACGTACCAATCATAAGGCCATCGTCGAAGCGACCGTTGCCGTCGTTTAGGTGAATGCCGTAGAGCTTGCCCTCGCGGCCGAACAGGTCGGCGGCCATGGCAGGGTTCTCGTGCTTCATGAGCATGTGGCAGTAATCCAGCGTGACGCCCAGGTTCGGGCGGTCTGCAGCGTTGAGAATCATGCCGGTCATACCCATGGAGTCGATGAACGCGTACGCGCGCTCCTCGTAGGGTTTGTACTCAATCGAGATCTTGAGGTCGGGCGCGTAGTCGCAAACCTTCTGGAATGCGGCTACGAGCTGGTCGAAGACGCGAGCGTAGGCGATCTGGAAGCTGTAGTCAAAGCCGTCGTGGCCGAGCCAGATGGTCACCGTGTTGCCACCGGCAGTGCGGCAGTAGTCGCACGCCTCGTAGCAGAGCTCAAGGGCTTCCGCAGCAAGGGCATCATCGGCATTGCCCAGGTCACCGTTGAGGAAGGCGTTGCGGAAGCGCAGCGCGCAGCCGTTCAGCTGCAGGTCGTGAGCTGCGAGCTTGGCGGCCATGTCCTCAGCCGTGACACCTGTGCAGTGCTCGGGGTAGTTGAGGTCGACGTGCGTGAGGCCCACGCTCTGGAACTCCGCGAACACGCGATCAAGATTCTTGTCGCCATCGCGAAAATAGGAGTTGATACGAGTTGCAAGCTTCATGCTTCTACGTCCTTTACCTTCGTCCTTGATCGTTTCTGCCCGTTCGAGCACCTGATCTATATCCGTAATTCGATAAGGGCCGCCGCCTGCGCGCCGGGGCTTACCCTGTGACATGTAGATTACTGCCACATAAGTTCATTTTCAATCAGTATTTTTCACTCTTTTTCTCATTGTGTCAGAGTTTTTCACCGTATAAAGCCATCTACCTTGTGGTTTTGCTGTTAATCAAGTTTGACCATTCTTGAAATTACCTGATTTTTTCTGAATTAATTTGCCGTTTATCGGTAAAAATCGACCGCTCACGGCTGACGGCGACGCAAGATGGAAGATACTTGCATGAGGAAAAGCACTGAATTCCCAGCGCCGATTCGAATGACGCGATTGGTGACGCGAGCGTCGACGGCCCGAATCTGCCGTCGGCCCCCACTAACCAAAAACGGCGCCGCTCACGCGACGCCGTCATATTCCCTGGTGCCCCCGGGCGGATTCGAAAACTCCCCCCCGCGGGGAAATTGGTGACGCGGGTGTCGACGGCGCTGAGCGCTCCGTGTTTTGGTATGTGGATATGGCAGCCATCAACCTTTCTCGGCATGTGAAACTCTAGGCACATATGAGCATACCTGAGCGACGCAACACATGCGCTCCATCTATCCCAACAAGCTCCAGCGGTACCCGCACTTCCCATTTCGTGTAGAAAAGGGCCTGTATATACTTCCCATTTCGTGTATTGAATCAGGTAACCACACTTCCCATTTCGTGTATACAGCAGCTAGATTGGGCAATCATGTCAGTATTCAGACGTACGGCCTACAATAAACTCCTCGATTGGAAAGCGAGCAATGGATCCCGAGCCATCATGCTCGAGGGGGCCCGCCGCGTTGGAAAAAGCACCCTTGCCCAAGAGTTTGCGCAGTCCAAATACAAATCCCACCTCGTGATCGACGAATCTGTTGCGAGTGAAAAAAGAAGACCGGAGACTCAACTGGTCTCCGGCCTCATTTCTAAAAAACGTCTCGTGGTTCTACTCGTGCTGTCGGGCTTCTACCAGCCTGCAGAAGTCGTTGACGCTCATGAGCCATTCCCTTTGCGCGGGCGTGTAGGTTTCGAACAGCGATGAGGGCACAACGAGGCTGAGCCTGTCCTTAGCCATAGCTCGTGTGTAATCCTCACTTACGGCGGGCTCAAGTGTTACAAGATGCTTGTCCTCGATTCTGTCAGCCTCATCAAGCACCTGACGCCAACGCTCCTTGATGGTTGTCTTGGCACCGAGCATCGTCAGTCGAGCGACAGGGAACTTGGGGTCGTGGTAATCGTCAATAGAGGGAAAGATGAAATCCGGCTTTGATTTGCCCTCGGTGTATTTCTGCGCCGAGTAGCGTATGCCCCTAGCATCGAATAGCATCGAGAGTTGATTCTCGAACGCCGTCCCCGCACGGGACTTGCGGCGCTGGAAGGCCGACATAGTGGTGCGCAGCACGCCATCAACATCAAGCGCCGAGCCAAGGTATGGCGCGAGGTCGCGCTCCAAGAGATGCCGCTCGAAGACGCGGAACAGCATCTCTTCGCGTTCGTAACAAGCGACCAAGCAGCCATCCGGGTCGCCCGTCCAATCGAGCTTTCCAAGGGTGGAAGCTGAGTAGGCTGAGAAGTCTGCCCCTTTGGGGAAGGACTCGCCGAATTTCTCGATCATACCGTCGAGGAAGTTCTCCGCTGCGATCGGCATGCTAACTTCGATGCCGATGGACTCCAAAATCCTTGCGGCGATCGACGTGATGCGCGTATCCTCCCGAGCAGAGGGCGTAAAACCCTTCTCGCCAACCCCGTCGAGCGCGAAGAGCCAGCGAACTTGAGATTCCGCCGTACTCCCCGCTCGGGCAAATAGGATTACGACCTCCTTGGCTTCGTGTAGGGCCAAAACCATGAGGTCGCCCGGACGGGCCATGCCCATGGCAGCATTATCGTTGTAGTAGAGCCTATACTCAGTTCTAGTTGGATGCTTCCTGCGGGCGTCGTACCAAGTGGTATAACCATGGTCGAATATAGGGTCTGCACCATCATCGAGATATGCGAAGGTAGTTCGCATCCCCTTTATGTCATCGTCTCCGAAAAGCGCGCGCAAAGGCCCCACGCCGTTGAATTCGTGCTGGTGGCTTTCATTGGCCCCCATGATGTCAACGCCCGCGAGGGTTTTCGCGACAGCACCGTCAAAATACGCGCCAAGTACTCCATAGTCCATCCTAGAACACCTCCATCATCAACTTCGCGACCGAGCGCACGACCGGCACGGTCACGGAGTTGCCGAACTGCTTGTATGCCTGAGTATCCGACACCGGGATGATGAACTCATCGGGAAATCCTTGCAGGCGCGCGCATTCGCGGGGAGTGAGTTTACGAGGGTTTTTTCCTTCCTGCCCGACCAGAATCTCGCTGCCATCCTTGTGGTACCGGGCGGAAAGCGTCCTTGTCGTGTCCTCTGGGCCGACCATCGAGTATCCAAAGCCGTGGCCCGCCGCCTCATGCTTTTCGCGATAGGCGCGCAGATAGGCCCATAGCTTATCCGAAATGGTGTAGCGTTCGTTTGGTTGCTCTTCGAGGATTTCCCCTAGCGTATGTCCCGGTCCCGGCACCTCAAGGTCATCCCACGAGAAGGGAACTTCCTCCCTGAACCCCACGATGTAGATGCGCTCCCTGTGCTGGCACGTCCAGTTTTTTGAATCAAGCACTTTCCAGAAAATATGGTATCCAAGGTCCTCCTCAAGCGTCTGTCGTATGACCTTGAAGGTCTTCCCGCCGTCGTGACTCGTAAGGTTCTTAACGTTCTCAAGCAAGAAGGCCTTCGGGCGCTTGTCGCGTATGATGCGAGCGACCTCGAAAAAGAGGGTTCCCTGCGTTTTATCCTCAAAGCCGGTGGGTCTCCCCAAAGATTGCTTCTTCGAAACGCCTGCAAGGGAGAATGGCTGACAAGGAAAGCCTGCGAGCAGGACATCGAAGTCCGGTATATCGTTTGATGCGACCTGACGGATGTCGCCCGCCGGGGTCTCTCCATAGTTCATCCGGTAGGTTTTCTGGGCGAACTTATCCCACTCGCAAGAGAAGACGCACCTACCGCCAAGCTCTTGGAACGGCATTCGTATACCGCCGATGCCCGCGAAGAGATCGCAGAAGGTAAAAGGCGCGTCGCTGCGCTCCCCTTGGTCAAATGGAGCCCCCGCATCGAGCGATGCGATAAAGGCGCATTCAGCCGCCGTTGGACTAGTATCCCCAGACTCCCAGCGCCGAACGGTGCGTTCGCCAGACGAGCCCATACCAAGGGCGGCGGCGAACTCCTTTTGGGTGAGGCCGAGGTCAATTCTCTTTTGCGCTATATCAGCTGCATTTAGTTGCATGGAACGCCTATCTTGGTTGAAAAACGGTCAAACTGTCCTGTATTTACCACAGCGTTAGTCTATCACCCCGAGCGGACATGTCTTCCCCTTGCTTCAGTCCGCCTCTAAACCCCGTAGCATCAACTGGGCTTTAGGGCTTGGACACTCTACCGGAGGGCTCTAGACGCAATTGGTGACGCGGGTGTCGACGGCCCGAATCCGCCGGCGGCCCCCGCAAACCAGAAACGGCGCCGCTCCCGCGACGCCGTCATATTCCCTGGTGCCCCCGGGCGGATTCGAACCGTCGACACCCGCTTTAGGAGATATGATTTAATGCTACCCCCTACCATTCATCAAGCATCATTGAACATCATATAACCGCAGATAAACATAGCAGTTTGTGTCTTCTGCATCCGGTAGCTGCGCCTACGCTTTTACAAACATATTACTAACAGCTTTAGCTAAACTGCACTCATTGAATTGTTGAAAACTATTCAAAGAAACGGAGTGCAAAGATGTCAGAACAGCCACTCATTAGCGGAAGAGGCACGTGTTGGAAAGACAAGAGATCACCTAACACCTATCGCTATTATTTTTCCCTTGGGGTCAAGGACCCTAAGACAGGGCGTTACAAACGATCCCCAACTTATACGGTTCGTTGCAAGACTAAAACAGAAGCTAAGGCTGCAATGCAGGCCAAGCTGGCTGAAATCAACTCCTCTGGCACGATCACTAAAACTAAAAAGCCCACTTTGCTTGCGTCCTACTGCTGGGCCTTTCATGAAAATAGGGACACCGAGCTTGCGCCAACGAGCTATGAAAGAGAAGCGTACGATTGCAGGCATATCGAAGACCTATTCGGTGCGTTTCAGACAATTGAGGGGCTAACTCCCGATCTAATCGAAGAAACATATGCCGAAGCTCGTCGTACGGGAAAATACAAACCATCAGAGCTTGTACGAATCAATGCGAAACTGCGTCAGATTCTGTCGAATGCAGTCGCAAAGAGAATAATTGACCGAAACCCCTGCGCTACCGTTCATGTTCGCAGACCACGCAACAAAAGAGAATCACTTACAATCGACCAAGTAGCTACCCTATGCACACATCTTCAACACATTGAGCTCACCGCCGAAGCTGTTGGTACGCTAGTACTAGTGTATACGGGTATGCGAAAAGGCGAGATGCTGGGCCTCGAATGGCGCGATTGGGACCCTGCCAATAAAACCTTGAAAATTGACAGGCAGTACACCAACGATCATGAACTGAGGGCACCCAAGTCACAAGAAAGCCAACGCAAAATTCCCGTTGGAGAAACCTTGGCCGAACGTCTTCAATCATGGTCAGCCATACAAAAAGAGCTCCTGGCCTCTCTGGGGCTGTCCCAGACTGGCAGCACTCCCATCATTAGCGATATTGCTGTCGAGCAAGGGATCCCTACTGTCTGTCACATGAAAAACTACATCTTCAACCATTGGTTTCGCGATTTCGCAGTTAGCTGCAATCTTGGAATCTATGAGCCGAACAATTCGACTGGCGGAAAACTATATAAGGGCATCTGCCCGCATCAGCTCAGGCATTGTGTAAGCACTTTTATGCTGGCGAACGGATCGGACGTTAGAAGCGTGCAAGGTATTCTTGGCCACGCGGACCCCAATATCACGCTCAAAACGTATACAAGCCTCGTTCAACAATCAGAAATAAAAGCAGTTAAAGGCTACGAAGCCTTCATCAACGCCTATATACAGAGAAGCGAGAAATAGCATGTTTTTCATTCATCGTTTATTTCATAATATTACGGTACTATAATACCGTTTCCGCAGGTAGATGCTTTATTTGATTGACATCTAATGAGTTTTAATACATGCTAAAGCTGTCAGATGGCTACGCATGTAGTCATAGAAACCGGCCCCCCCAAGTGCTTATGAACCTGGTACGTCTTACAAGCACAGGGAGGGCCCTCATTGAAAGGATAGCTCATCATGGCTACTCCAAAGATTAGCACTCAGGCGTCCACACCGACTTTCCCCACTGGTGCCGCTCAGTGCGATCGGTTGCTCCGCGTTAACGATATCCGCGAACTCACTGGCTGGAGCGAAAACACCGCACGCAAGTTTATGCGAGAGTCCGGCAAGCTCATCCAGATCCATCGCTCTAATTACATGTTTGAAAGCTCGTTCTACGAGCTTTTCAAGCAGCTTGAAGGTCGTACCGCCCACCTTGATTAGGTGGTAAACATGAGCGAGCTTCCGTCGATTTCCGACATATTTAGCGATGATGCTACTGAGCAACGAGAGATTACGGGAAAAATGGATAAGGCTATTTTTATTTCAGTGCCCGAGTGGGCGTGCTGCGTCACCACCGTTGCCGCCGAGCGTCTCATCCTCGGCCTTGTATGGAAGTTTGGAAAACCTTCCAAAAACAAACGGCCCATGGGCTTCTGCGCTAAAAGCAAATGGATTGAGGATCACTACCGCCTGAGTAAGAACACGATATCCCGGGCCTATACCTCTCTGAAGGATAAGGGGTATATTCAAAAAGTTGGTGATGGCAGCTGGATGCTTAATTACGCCGCAATCTACCGCGCCGCGATTGAAAACGCTTGGGAGCCTCCGAAACTTTAAGCCCACAAACCGACTATCGAGGTCGTGAGAGTCGGTCACCGTCAGGATGCCCACAAGAACATGCCGCGGATGTAAAATGAAGCAGGGTCGAACCGAAACAGTTCCCGGACAATTGGCGTCCGGCCAGACACTTCGATTCGACCCTTTCTCATGCCTGTATCTAAAATACTCCCACAATCATTCTCGACATCTTTAACGCCCTCACCTCCTGGCACCAACACGTCGTAGACGCTATTTACAACGAATCGATATGGCCGCCCGTTCTTTAAGGCACGTGTTACCATGAAAACGTGCGGTATTTCTCCAACCGAAAACCTGCGTGAACGCATGACTTGAGACGCCTTTTAGAACTCACCGATCGCAGGGCGAACACAAATCAACAGCGGCCGTGCATTGTTCCCAGCCATATGGCATGGCGGAGCCATGCCCGTTGTTGATTGGAGTGCCGCACCATGGCAAACGAGAAGAAAATCAGGGAGATCTACGGCGTGAAGTCCGTCCTCGATGAGGCCGCCGAGCGGATCGAGGCGACGTGGCGGGAGAAGCTGCTGCACGAGACGGGCGACCTCAGGACCGAGAACGCGTTGCTCAGGGCCCAGCTCGACGAATTCAACCGCAAGCTCGTCGAGGCGAGAGACCGGAACGAAAGACTTGAGGCCGACTGCAATGAGCGGGTCGCCTTTATCGAGGAGAAGTTCGAGCTCGATACCGCGAGCCTCGAGCTCGAGAACAACGAGCTCCACGCCGCGAGCGTCAGATATCTCGCCGATGCCAGGGAGCTCGACAGGCAGGTCGTCCAGCTCCACGCCGAGGCTGAGACCATGGTCGATGAGATCGAGCGGCTGCGCGGCGAGCGTGACGCCGCGTTGAAAGCCCAGGCTGAGCTGAGCGATGCGCTTCTGGCCCAGCGCGACCTGATGGCCGAGGTCGCCGCCCTCAAGGACCGCCTTGCTGTAGCCGAACAGCGGGCGGCCGTGGCCGAGGCCAAGATCGAGGTCATGACCCAGATGAAGATCGAGTAGGCCGCATAGCATCTAATTTTCTAGAAACCCCCTAGAGCATTTCTAGGGGGTTTCTAGAACTGAGAACCGGGCGCAGCACTTTCGATCGGCACGATGTCTCGATAGACCAGACGGTGCCTGTCGTCACGCCACTCGTCACCGTGGTAGTGGCCGAAGAACCAGGCTCGGTAGCCGAGCCGGTCGTCGAGCTCGGCAAGGAATCGCTGAAGTCGGTCGCCCCGATACTCGCGTCCGCGCTCCCGGCACAACCCCTCAGCAAGGGCAGCAGGGGCCTCGTGAGTCACAACGCAATCGACCCTCCAGCCTACGCGGTTGAGCGAGGCGCGGCAGTGGTCCATCTCCTCCTCACTCGGCATCTCCTCTGGCCACCAGCTCCTCCCCTCCTTGCGATACTGCCTGTCGTTGCTCGCGGCGCCGCCCATGGCAAGGACCGTGGTTCCCGCGATGTCGAACACCTCTCCGCGCATGAGGTGCAGCACGTGCGGTCGCACCTCATGGACGAGCCCGCCGTTCCACTCCCGCACCGGCAGCCCAGCCAGGGCATGGTGGTTCTCATGGTTGCCGTCTACGAAACACGTGGTCCACGGCTTCGACTCGAACCAGTCGAGCCAGTATTTCTCGGCGTTGGATCCATCCCAGACAAAGCCGAAGTCGCCGGCCACGATCACCGCGTCATCGCGCGTCAGGGTCCGGCCCAGCGGCCAAGACCTGAAGGCGAACCTGCTGGCCCCGTACTCGGCCCTGCCGTGCACGTCTCCTGTCACATAGACAGCCATCAGTACGCACCCCACGGCAGGAGTTTGTCCCCGAGCCTCACGATCCGGTCGTACAGCACGGTATGACGTTCGTCCGGGTTGCCGTCTCGGTGAAAATGGCCGTAATACCAGCGCTTGTAGTCCAGGCGATCCTCGAGCTCGTCAAGGAATCCGGTCAGCCGGTCCACATCAGGGCGCTCCCAGCCTGGGTCCGGGTAGAGCGTCGGCGAGAGCATGCGCGTCGAGCAGGTATGGGTGATGACGCAGTCGACCTTCCAGCCGACTTCGTCGAGCTTTGTCCGTGCGGTATCGAAATCGCGCTCGTCCGGGAGCTCCTGAGGCCACCAGCTGGAATAGGGCACGCGGTATTCCCTGTCCACGCTCGTGGCACCGCCCATGGTGAAGACCGTCGAGCCGTCGAGCTCGAAGACCTCCCCGCGCATGAGGCGGCGGATAGACGAAGTATCCGACAGGCGCTGCGTCAGCCCGCCGTGCCACGGTTCCATGGGGCGTTCCTCCCAGTGGTCGAAGCGCTCGTGGTTGCCGTCGACGAACAGTACCGTGTAGGGGCGCGACTCCAGCCAGGCGATGTCGGCGCATTCCTCGGCAGAGAAATCCCACGGAAAGCCAAAGTCGCCGGCGATGATCAGATAGTCGTCGCTGCCAAGGCTATCCCCAAGCTCCCAGTCGCGGAGCTTTTGCATGTCGAGCCCACCGTGGATGTCGCCCGTCACATAGACCGTCATCGGATCGCCTCTTCCCTCTTGTACGCCGCCAGCTCGCGCTCGACCTGCCTGTCGCCGGTCTCGTTGACCCACCAGGGCCATTTCACCCGGCCGCACGGCTCGTCGACTCCGGCGAACCATTCCCTCAGCTCGTCGAGGCTCACCGGGGAGTGCCCGTTGGCATCGCAACCGACGTCGTAGCGCAGAAGGCCCTGCTTGCGGTTGCACTCGTTGTACGCGCCGCCGCTGCTGTGGATGTGCCCGTGGAGGTGCCACGATCCATGGTTCATGCCCTGCCAGTCGGCCATGGGGTAATGGCTCAGGACGATCTTCTGCCCGTCGATCTTGAGCACGCAGATCGGCGGCTCCACGGTGAAGGCGCCCGCGACCGCCGGCTGGGTCCAGTCCTTGTCGTGGTTTCCCGGGACTAGGTGGATGCGCCTGCAGGCGATCCGCTTGCGAAGCCCATAGGCGTCCTGGGCGGTCATCTTGAATGAGAAATCACCCAGGATGTAGAGCTCGTCGTCCACGGCAACCCTGCCGTTGATGCTGTCGACGATGGCGTCGTTCATCTGCCAAATCGTCTCCCACGGGCGGTCGGTGAACTTCAGCACGTTCTCATGCCCGAAGTGGGTGTCGCTGGTAAACCAGATCATATTTTTGTCTCCTTCTGTCGCTAAAAAACGTTCTCCATCGAGGTCAGGAGACGTTTTATGAGCGACATGAGGTGCATATCCCTCATGTTTCAAGCTCCAATCTGCCGGATTTGCCCAACTAAAAGTTTACGCCCACGCGCGAACAGGATTTGATTTTTGAAATATGGACGAATTCCTCGTCAGGAGGGTAAAATGGTGCCGACGGCAGCCCAAGTTGTAGAGAGCTGGGCAGAGCCGTTGCTTAATGAAGTTGGGTCATCATCTTAGCGACGGTGACCTTTCTTTTTGGGCTTCGAGCCCTGCTTGAGTGCCTTGGAAAGGCCGACAAGGGCCGTGAGGAGCGAGACCATAGCGGTCAGGAGCTTCACGAGCTCGGTGAAATCGGTCATGGGCATCACCTCCCATCAAATGGAGGGCTCTGCCCGGCACGAGGGCTGCCGACAGCAAGGACGATTCTATCAGAGCGGCTGACTCCCGCCCGATATTACCATCCCAC